>CAKKQG010000425.1 GCA_919901875.1 Anaerolineales bacterium | reverse complement strand
TCCCGAGCCGATGATGGCGACGCGCAGCGGGTTTGATTCAGTTCCAAGAGTCATATAGGCTATTCCTTAAAAAGTTATTGAACTGGACTTACGCACTTTAATCACGAATGTCACGAATATACGAATTTAACGAATAGAGCAACCAAAAAACATTCGTGATATTCGCTCATTCGAGTCACGCAGTCCCCGAAGCGTAGCGTAGTGGGATTCGTGATGGAATCATCTTGTTTTGCGTAAGTCCAGTTGAGGTGATTATATCGAAAAGGAAAAATGTTTCGGGGTGAGAGACGGCACAAAAACTGTGTGCTATCCGTCACTCGACCTTCATGCTGTAAAGAAATAATCCCACCAAAATGATCGTCACACCTATAAGCACGCCGGTCACTTGCACCGGTCCAAGATAAGACGTTTCACTGGACGTGATGTTGTGACTGCCGAAGCCTAATATGTCGGCGAGAGCCGAGGCGGCGCAAAACACGTAGCCTGTTCCCACCAAACGCAACCCCACGTCGTGCCGCAAACGATGTTCGCGCGCGTGATGGATCGTCGTGTACAAAAATAAATAACTGCCCAACGTCATCAAACTCATGCCAAAAAGAAAAGTGAGAATTTGTAAAATGCCAAACACTTGCGGGTTGGTATTGAGTCTAACGAGATCGGGATAGATGCCGATGAGGAAGACGAAAAATCCCACGACGATCAGCAGAATGCTGACGCGGGCGAGGCGGCTTGCCTCTTGTTGCGGAGGGATGTCGTTCACGCCGGCAGACCCTTTCGCAGACTCCTCAACCAGTTGCCGCTCATGATCTTTTTGGTGTCGCCGTCGTTGTACCCTTTTGCCTTCAACGCCTCTTCAACTTTTGTTAAGTCGGCAACCGTATCCATCTCCTCCGGAATACTTTCCGCGCCGAAGCCGCCATCGAGATCGGAACCAATGCCAACGTGATCGGCGCTGCCGGTGATTTGACAAACGTGATCCATCATCGCCGCGATGTGATCCACACTCAAGGTTTTGCCGTCACTGACTTTCCACGTTGCCTTAAGGAAACGATTGTAGGGCACAATGCCCATCACGCCGTCGCGCTCGGCGAGTTGGCGAATCATGTCATCGCTTAACGCGCGCTCTGGCACATTCACTTCGTCGAGCCACAAGGCGCGTGGGTTGGCGTGCGAAGCGATGACCGTGCCCTCAAAGTGATCGAGCGATTCAAAAAAAGATTCGTCAGAGGAATGTGAGAGGTCGAGCATCAAGCCGAGGTCAGACATCACGCGCAGTAAACGGCGACCCTCAGGAGTCAGCGGCGCGGGCTCGCCGGTGCCACCTGCGTATTTTGTTCTTGTCCAGGCGAGTCCGATGATGCGGACTCCTCGTTCCATCCACCATTCCGCTTCTTGCGGCTCACGAATACAATCCGCGCCTTCGATTAAGCGCACGATGCCTACTTTGCGTTTCGCACTATCGTCCCCATTCCACGTCGTCAAAACGTTTTCGAGATCGGTTTTGTTATTGATGAGCGCGAACTGCTGATGCTCATCAACGAGGCGGTTGTAGTAATCGAGTTGTTGCGAATAAAGTTTGTGAGCCTGATCCGAGTCGGCGTAAGCGATGGCGTCCCACTCGCCCATCTTGCGGCGCATGGGTGAAGCGAACAGCGTGCCGAAGACGATGGCGACGTTGCCTTGCAAAAGTTCGGGCAAGCCGATGGTGCACAGTCCGTTTTTGATCGGAGCGTCGGTTCCTTTTTCTGATTCTCGAATTGCCAAAGCCGATTGGGAGTAATCGCGCTTGAAAGTGATGGCGTTCCACGCGAGGTCTTGATGCGCGTCAACAATGAGGGGCATGGCGTGGATAGTAGTATCGGGGGGAGTGATTGTCAAGTTCAATGAACAATGAACAATGAGACAATGAACAATGAACAATGAGACAATGAACAATGAACAATGAACAATGAGGGCTTTGAAGTTTTGAAATTTGAGATTTGGAGTTTGAGGTTTGATTTTTTGGGATTTGTTTTTAACCTACTTTCAACTATCATTAGCCGCATCCCATGCTCGGAGGAGAGACTATGTCAGCCGCTACACTAGCAGTTCCACAAAATGATAAGCGCGAAATTTGGGGTTGGACAATGTACGACTGGGCGAACTCTGCCTTTAGCACCACTGTTGTCACTGTGTTTCTCGGTCCCTACCTCACCGAGATCACCAAAGCCGCGGCAGATGCCAACGGCTTTGTGTATCTGCTTGGCACGCCTGTTAAATTTGATTCGTATTTCGCTTACTGTATCTCGGCTTCGGTGCTGCTTCAAGTGACCTTCCTGCCGATCTTGGGTGCGCTTGCCGACTACTCGCACATGCGTAAGCAGCTGCTCATGTTCTTCGCCATACTCGGATCGGTGGCGACTATCGCCATGTTCGGCATCACCGACGGTTGGCATTGGATCGCCGGATTATTATTCATGATCGCCAACGTTTCATTCGGCGCGAGCATTGTTTTCTACAACGCTTATCTGCCGAGCATCGCCAGTGAAGATAAGCGTGACAGTGTTTCATCTTCCGGTTTTGCTATGGGCTACGCCGGCGGCGGACTATTGTTGCTCATCAATTTATTGCTGTTCATGTTCCGCGAGAAGATCGGCATGGACGGCGCGTTGGTGGCGCGGATCAGTTTAGCGTCGGCGGGCGTGTGGTGGATTGGTTTCTCATTAATAACTTTCAACACGCTGAGACCGCGCCACGCTATTCGCCCCTTGCCTCAAGGCGAAACCTACCTCTCTATTGGTTTCAGACAGCTAGCAACTTTGATGGAAGTGCCAACGTGGTTGGTGACAACATTGATGGTGTTGCCCTTGGCGATCCCGGTTCTGATGTTGATCGGCATCCCGATCCAACTGGCACTTCTGCCGGGTGGTGGACCGATCATCGTAATGATCATTTTCATCGCTCGCAAAGCGCGTGTCTTGCCCGAAGCCATGAAGTATCTCGGCGCGTATCTGCTCTATAACGATGGCATCCAAACGGTGATCGCCATCGCCGCCATCTTCGCCGCGCAAGAATTAAAAATGTCGTCCACGAATCTCATCTTGGTGATTCTGATGATCCAATTCGTGGCGTTCTTCGGCGCACACGGTTTTGGTTGGATGGCGAAGCGCATCGGGGCGCGCAACGCCGTGCTGGTCAGTTTAGTGATCTGGAGCGCGTGTGTGATCTACGCATATGCCGGCATGAGAAATCCCGCGGTCGTTGCGGCGGTGGGTGTGCCGCAAGATCAATTGGAATTTTGGGTTCTAGGTTTTGTGATCGCCTTAGTGTTGGGCGGCAGTCAGGCTTTGAGCCGCAGTCTCTTCGCCCAGATGATTCCTAAAGATCAGGAAGCGGAGTTCTACAGTTTCTACGAGATCAGCGAACGCGGCACTTCGTGGCTCGGCACGTTTGTCTTTGGCTTGGTCAATCAACAGTTTGGCAGTTTGCGTTTGGGCATTCTGTCAATCATCTTTTTCTTTTTGATCGGCTTGGCGTTATTGCCGTTAGTCAAAGTGGATAAAGCGATTCAAGAGGGGCAGCAGGCGAGTCACTAGATCGGATACTTTGTCGGTTTACGCCGAATCTCATCGCAGAGATCGCGGAGAACGCTGAGAAATACTTTTTAAACTCTCCGCGAACTTTGCGATCTCTGCGATTAAATCTTTTTGCCGTAAATGAAATCGGGACTTGCTCTAAACAAAATTTTGTAGCAGGACAACCCTCACGCCGCCGTTCTCGGTTTTCAACGTGATGTTGAGATCGAGCGCGGCGGCTTTTATTTGATGTGGATCGTCTGTTAACAGCGCCAGCCGCCAGCCCTTTAATTTTTCCCGCGCTACGTTTCCCAACTGGGCATACAAATTTCTTAAATCCGAATCTTCACCCACTCGTTTGCCGTAAGGCAAATTACTGATGACTAATCCCTTTTCATTCGGCACTTCAATTGATGAGAACGCGCACACGCGGAATTGAATCGACTCTGCCACTCCCGCCCGTTTTGCGTTGGCGGTTGCCGCCTCTATCGCCCCCGCATCCCGATCCGATGCCTGAATGATTGGCTTGATCTGATCGTCAACTTTTTCCCGCGCTTCACGCAGTAGATCACCCCAGACCTGCGTATCAAAATTTTTCCAATGAGTGAAACTGAACTTGCGATTCAACCCCGGCGCAATCTTGCGCGCCATCATCGCCGCTTCAATCGCAAACGTTCCCGATCCGCAAAAAGGATCGATCAATGGTTGTGCTGGATCATATTTTGCCTGAAGCAGCAACGCGGCGGCGATATTTTCTCTGAGAGGCGCTTTCGCCGTCTCGAGTCGATAGCCCCGTTGATGCAAATGATCGCCCGACGAATCTAAACTGATCGTGCAGTGATCGTGATCCAAACGCACCACGACAAGTTGAGATTGGATATCCGAGACTGGAGATTTGAGATTCGCAGAATGAGGATCACTCTTTTGGGGTTTTGGGTTTTGGGATTTGGGTTTTTCCCCGATCTGGGATTTTATGGCGTCAGCAATGCGTTCTGCTACTCCATCCGAGTGATACAGTTTGGACTTGTGGCATGTGGCGCGGACGTTGATGGTGCTGCCGCCCTTTAAAAATTTTCCCCACTCAACTTTTTCAGCTTTACGTTCCAGTTCGGCAAATGACTTCGCTTCAAATTCGCCAATGCGAACTAAAACACGGCTCGCCGTGCGCGACCACAAATTGATTTTATAGAGATGACTCAGGAAACCCTCAAACTCAACTCCTCCGCTCACCGCGCGCGGAAGATTGACGCCGAGATTGAATAGCTCGTGTTGAGTAATGGATTCAAGACCGGGAGGGGAGACGGCGAAGAAGGGGAGGCGCATAGTATGTGTAATATGGATATGCTTTACGTGGTTCGTATTGCGTATTCCGTATTGCTTTCATATAGTTCAAGGATGTTTAACACTTGCTCTTTACTTCGTGCATTCGCCAACGCATTTCGCATTTCACCCGCATTGGGGATGGCAAAAATATATTTGTGCGCGTGGCGGCGGAAAAACTGAAAGCCGATCTCCTCGCCGTAAAATTCTAACGAGCGGGCAAGATGTCTGCGGATCATGTTGGCGCGATCTTCAAACGTCACATCCCGCGAATCTTTGCGCGCAAATATCCAAGGGTTGCCAATCGCCGCGCGTCCGATCATTACGGCGTCAACGTTGGTGTGCGCCTTCATCCGATCAATATCGGCAACGCACTTTACATCACCACTGCCGATCACTGGAATCTTTGCGCGCGACTTCACTTCGCCGATGGCATCCCAATCGGCTTGACCTTTGTAGCCTTGCGCTTTGGTGCGCCCATGCACAGCGATCAACGATGCGCCGTTGTCTTCCAAAATTTTTGCGACTTCGAGATAGTTGCGGGATGAGTCGTCCCAACCGAGCCTGATCTTGCCTGTCACGGGGAGGCCGACAGCGCGTGTGAGGCGTTTAAAAATTTCACCGATCTTCTGCGGCGTGCACAACAACCCCGCGCCCGCGCCGTGTTGTGCAACCGAATCTGCCCAACAGCCCATGTTGAGATCAATGATGTCGGGATTCATTTCTTCGATCCGTTGCGCGGCTTGGGCTAACTCATCGGCGTTTGATCCAAAAATCTGAAAGGTGATCGGGCGTTCTTCGGAGATGAACATGAGTCGGCGCAGCACCGCTTCCGCGCCGATGTTGATTCCGGGCGCCGGAACAAATTCGGTATAGCTCATCGCCGAACCCAGCTCACGACAAATAGATCGAAACGGCATATCGGAATAACCCGACATCGGCGCGAGGATAGCGTCGCCGTAGATGGGAATGTCGCGGATGAGGAAGTGAGGGGTCATGCCGTAACGGGTAGGGGCGAAGCATGCTTCGCCCGTACGGAATCGGTTTCGTATTCGTCGATAATCGTTTCAAGTTGGTCGGGAGTTTCGCAGGTTAGCATCGCCAAACGCAAATCGCGCTCGGCGTCGGAATCGGAAATGTAGCGGGCGGCGTGTTTGCGGAAGAGGACCACGGCGGCGTCACCGTAGAATCCGATGTTGAGGGCAAGATGACGTTTCATTAGCGTGATCTTTTCCGCGCGAGTGACCGCATCACGATCCTTCCTTGAAAATATCCAAGGGTTGCCAATCGCGCCGCGCCCGATCATCACGCCATCTACTTGCGTATGATTTTTCATGCGATCAATATCGTCAACGGTTTTGACATCGCCACTGCCTAGCACCGGAATCTTAACAGCCGCTTTCACTTCGGCGATGGCGTCCCAATCGGCATCGCCTTTGTAGGCTTGCGCTTTGGTGCGCCCATGCACGGCGATGAGTGACGCGCCATTATCTTCGAGCGCTTTGGCAACAGTGAGATAATTGCGCGTGGCGTCATCCCAACCCAGACGAATTTTTCCGGTGACGGGAATTTTAAGTGTGTGCGTGAGGCGTTGAAAGATGCGGGCAATTTTTTGCGGCTCACGCAAGAGACCGGCGCCCGCGCCGCGATTAGAAACGCTGTTGACCCAACAACCCATGTTGAGGTCAAGGATGTCGGGTTCAAGTGCTTCAAGGCGCGCGGCGACTTCGACCAAACGATCTTCGTCGTGACCGTAAATCTGAAACGTCATCGGTTTCTCGGACATATCGAATCGAAGTTTGCGATGTGTCTTCTTCACTTTGCCGACCAGTTCATCCACCGAGACGAACTCGGTGTAGCTCATTGCCGATCCAAGTTCGCGGCATATAAGCCGAAATGGAAGATCGGAAAAGCCATCCATCGGCGCGAGGATGAGATCGCCGAAAATGGGAATATCGCGGACGGAGAAAGTGATGCGTGAGGCGTGATTCGTGAATTGCATTGAAGTGCATTTTACACGCAGAAGTTCAAGATTGGAGATTGGAGATTAGAGATTGGAGATTTGAAGTTTGAAGTTTGAAATTTGAAGTTTGAAGTTTGACATTGGAGGTTGGAAGTTGGAAATCTGCAATCTGCAATCCGCAATCCGAAATCGCGCGTGGCGCTGGGATTGGATCTTGCTCGGCGTTGGGGCGTCCATCTTTTGGGGCGCGACGACGACTCCGAGCGCATACTTTTTGCATTTTGATGCCGGCACTCAAGATGTGATGGCGTTGTCACTCAATCAGGGATGCTGGGAATACGCCACTGAAAAGTATTTTGCGATCTTGTTGTTGGCGGTTGTGTTTAAAATCTTGGGCGCGTCAGTGTTGTGGGAAACGTTGATCTTGATCGCCGCCTCAGCCGTGACCGTTGTTGGCGTGTATGAATTGACGCGCGCGATGACGGATTCAAAATGGGCAGGCTTGCTGAGCGCGTTGTTGTTGATCGCATTGCCGGCGTTTCAATATTTTAGCCGCACGCATTTGGGTTACGTCACGACATTGTTGGTGCTGGCGTGGTTGGCAGTGTGGTACGAGCGTTGGGGATGGGCGGGGTTGCTGTTCAGTTTTGCTTTCGCGGCGCACTTCAACGCGGCGGTGGCGGTTGGACTCTCATTGGGGATGCTGGCTTTGTTTTATTTGCGCCCAAGCAATTGGAAGAAGTGGGCGCACTTGGTGATCGCCCTCATCTTGCCGATAGTGTTCATTGACTTTTTGTTTTTCTTGCACAACGGGCAAATGTTTTATTGGAGCTTAGGCACGGTGGGTGTGAGTATGCGCTGGTCGGGGGTGTCGGCGGGCGCGGCACCGGCGTTGCAACTTTTCAATTTATTATGGCTTCCGCAAACAGTATGGGGATCGAACGGCGTTCTGTTGAGCATACTTCTTGCATTGAGTTTGATCGCGCCGTTGTTGCTTTGGAAGAATCACAAAGCGTTTGCGATGAGTGTGGCGTTTCTCGGAACGGCGGCGTTCTACACAGCGGTTGCCGCCACCCGCGATGGATTCGTCTCGCGCGCGCTCGCGCCGTCGTATCCGTTTTGGGCAATTGGCGCGGGCGTGGTGATGAACTGGCTCGTTGAACGTTTGCCTAAATTTAAACAAGTGGTATTTGGTGGCATCGTAATCGTTTTATACGCTTCAATTATCTCGACAGGTTTTTTTATCCGCGAGTTTACGCAAACGTTGCATCCGAAAGTGGAAGCGTGGATTCTTCGGGCGGCGAAGGAAGGACGTCCCATTCGCCACGTCGGCAACCCGTGGTTGGTGTTGTTCTTCGCGCAGGCAAATCAGGTTGAGATCGTGTCCGGCGACAGCACTTGGATCGAAGATAATAAACCGGGTCAAGCGATGTTAATTTTTGAGGGCAGTGCGCCCGCCTCACTTAATCGAGAAGGGTATAGAGTTGAAGTGATAGAGATGAATCGAAAAGCGGATGATGCCTACCCGGTGATCACGCGAGAGGCGATGTTGGCGAGCCGTTACGAAGTGTGGATGCCGACTCGATCTTCTGAACCGCTCCCGTCTATTGATCCGTCTCGCCCGCAAAAATCTTTGACGTATTATTATTCGGCGACGAGGTGTGTGACGCCGCCACCGTTTGGCAACGGCACACTGTATTACTACCAATTGGCATGGAAGCGATTGACGGAACGAATAGGTATTCGGTAACGTAACTGCCCAACCGTCATTGCGAGGAGCGTTCTTTGCGACGAAGCAATCTCAAAGCGTGACCGAGATTGCTTCGCAAAGTGCGCTCGCAATGACGTTAGCGGCTCAATGTGTGTAAGTCCAGTTTAATTTGTCTTACGTAAATTCTGCGTCAAGAAGAATTGGCACTAGCCTCAGTCACGGTTATACTGTAACGCAATGAGTGACCCCGTAGCGTTTGATAAAGTTTCTTTACTGCGCCTTGCTTTTAAAGGTTTGTCGGATGACGAACTGCAAGAGATGGCGACGGTGACTCATCTCAGCGCCTATCCGCCTGATCATGTGTTGTGTCACGAAGGCGCATACGAGGACATCTTCTATATTCTTGCCGACGGCAACGCGGTGACGACCAAGCACATCAGCGAGGAAGAGGGTGAGCGTGTGTTGCGTATGGCGGGCAGGGGCGATTTTTTTGGCGAGATGGCGTTGATTCAAAATGCGCCGCGCTCGGCAACCGTGCGGACGACGACGGACTGCACTGTGTTGGAGATGGGCAAAAAAGATTTTGAAACAATGCTCAGCCGCAGTCCGCGTATGGCGATTAGCATCATCCGCAGCACGCTCGATCGGATGCGCGCCAATGATCAGATGGCGATTCAAGATTTGCAGCGCACGAACAAAATTTTGCGCCAATTGGATCGCAACAAGTTGGAGTTTATTCAAGTCGCGGCGCACGAACTTCGCACGCCGCTGACCGTCCTCAAAGGTTACGTCACCGTCCTGCGCTCCTTCCCGGAGATCAAAGCGAACACGTCGTTGAATGAAGTGATTGACGGTATCCACAAAGGCGCGGAGCGTATGCACGAAGTGGTGAATATGATGCTCGACGTGACGCGCATTGACAGCGAAACATTGAAGCTGAGTGTGGTGCCAGTGCCGTTGAAGAGCATGATCAACGACATCGCGCGCGATTTTGTAAAATCTGCCGAAGAGCGCAAGATCGTTGTGAACATTGATCATGATCCCGAAACGCCCAACATCAACGGCGATCCGACTTTGATCCAGAAAGCGCTTTATCATTTGATCATCAACGCTATCAAATACACGCCGGATGGCGGGCTGGTAACAATCCGCACGCGCCCGATCACAATGGAGAGGAACGCGCCGGGAGTTGAGATCACCGTCAAGGATAGCGGCATCGGTTTAGATGCTGAACATCACGAGTTGGTGTTTGAAAAGTTTTATCAAGTAGGTGATGTCGCTATCCACTCCTCGGGCAAGACAAAATTTAAAGGCGGGGGACCCGGTTTGGGGTTGGCGATTGTTAAAGGCGTTGCCCGCGCCCACAGCGGCAAAGTATGGGTGGAGAGTCTCGGACACGATGAGGTGAATTTCCCCGGCAGTACTTTCTACTTGCACTTACCGATCCGTCCCTCTCAAACGTAACCAACGTTATAATAGCGCGTATGAAGCGCGCCTCTCGCTCGGCATCGCAAATTGAACAGTTATTATTTTTTCTGCGTTTGATCACGTTGTTGGTGATCGGCGTAGAAATTTTTTTTAATCCCAAATCGAATCTGATCACCAGCGGCGTGGTCTTGGGATTGGCGGCGTTATATAGCTTGGCGCTTATCGTGATCACTTTCAGCGGGATGCGACTCACGGTGTTGCCGACTCTGGAACTTGTTGCCGATTCGATCTTCGCCGTTTTGATCTTCGGCGTGTCGGGCGGGTCGCTGACGGTGATGATGTGGGCGATGTTGTTCCCGGTGGCGGCCTCCGCCTTGAGGGTGGGTTGGATTCGATCCGTTGCCGCCGCGATGTTGATCGCTCTGATCAATGTCGCCGTGTTGATCGCTTTCGATCTCGAATCCTATTTGAAAGATTTTACGCTCTTGATTCCCTTTGCGTCCAGCGCGGCGTTGTTGTTGATCGGCGCATCGTTGATCGGTATTGTGGGCGAGCGCGTGAAGCTGTTGGCGGTGAAGCGCACTCATGCCGAGCGCGATGTGGATGAGAAGCGTTCGAAGTATGTGCGTGAGCAGGCGCGAATTGTGTACGACATGGCGTCGTTGGTGAGCGCGACGTTGAATTACGAGAAAGTCTTTGACGCCGCGTTGGATCGCTGCGGGCAAGTGATGGCAGACACCGGGGCGGCATCGTCGCAGATGATCAGCGTGGTGATGGTGTTCCAAGAGGGCGTGCTGCATGTGATCACCGCGCGACGATTGACACAAGCCGACATGAAAGTGACTCTGTCCGCTGCGTCGGGCGTGTTAGCCGAAACGGTCAACGGCGGCGAGAGCGTTCTCTCATCACAACCGTATCGTGATCCTGAACTCTCGAACTTTGTGGCACTGCGTAACTGCCGCACGGTAATGACGGCGCCACTGGAAGCGGGCGCGGATCATTATGGGGTGATGATCTTTGCCCATCCCCGCGCCGATTTTTTTGATCTCGATCACATTGAGCTGCTGGAAGCAATTTGCAAGCACATTGTGATCGCTATGCAAAACGCCAAGCTGTATCAACGATTGATCGAAGAGAAGGAGCGCATCGTAGAAGTGGAAGAGGAGGCGCGCAAGAAGCTGGCGCGCGATCTGCACGATGGACCGACTCAATCGGTGGCGGCGATTGCTATGCGCGCTAATTTCATCCGTCGGTTACTGGAGCGCGAACCGAAGAGCGCGGCAGAGGAAATTTATAAACTTGAAGAGTTGGCGCGCAAGACCACGAAAGAGATTCGGCACATGCTCTTCACGCTGCGTCCTCTTATACTGGAGTCGCAAGGGTTAGCTGCCGCGCTGCAATCGTTGGCAGATAAGATGCGCGAGAACTTTAATCAGAACGTGATCATCGAAGCCGATGCCACCGTCTCGGAACAAATGGATATGCATACGCAAGGCGTGCTGTTCTATATTGTCGAGGAGACGGTGGGCAATGCGCGCAAGCACGCGCAGGCGGCGCATATTTGGGTGCGATTGAAGATGCGGCAGACGGATGTGGCGGCGTTAGAGATTCAAGATGACGGCGTGGGTTTTGATGTGAAGGCGGTTATGTCCACTTACGAAAGTCGCGGCAGTATGGGCATGGTGAATTTGCGCGAGCGCACCGAATTGGTGAGCGGCGATCTGAAAATTGATTCGGCGCCGGGCAAGGGGACGAAGATCACGATTCTGGTGCCGTTGAGTGATGAGGCGAAGCAGAGGTTGATGGGGTGAGTTTCGTAACCAATTCAAACCTCAAACCTCAAACCTCAAACTTCAAATTCCAAACTTCAAACTTCAAA
>CAKKQG010000424.1 GCA_919901875.1 Anaerolineales bacterium | reverse complement strand
ACCACGCCTTCGTGCGTGGTCTTTCTTTTCCCCTATACGCCGAATGGCTTACATCGCATTACGCCACTTCGCGCTAGCCAGAGGCTGCGACAAAACGATAAGATGAATTTGTATGAGGGTACCGATCCTGTCTATTCAGCTTCAACGAATCGCCTTTCCAATTGGCGCCGGGCTAATGGGCGCGGTCATGTTGATGGGCGTTTATCTCGGCATCGTCTCACTCGCCGAATCGCCCAAGCACGCGCTGAGCTTATTTTGGGAAGATAAAATTTTCGTCATCCCGATCATGATCGGCTTCGGCATCCAAGTCGGTCTGTATACGCTGTTGAGAAAAGGTTGGCACATGCCGTTGAGTGTCCCGGCAGGTGGCGCGACAACCGCCGCAAGTGGCGGCGTTTCTACTTTCGCCATGGTCGCTTGCTGTGTCCATCACATCGCCGATGCCTTGCCCCTTATCGGTCTCACAGCGGCGGCGACATTCCTCGCCAATTGGAAAATCCCCTTCATGATCCTTGGCTTGATCTCGAATCTGATCGGCATCACTGTCATGCTCGCTGTCATTTTGAAAGAACGCAGACGGGCGATGCAATTTCTTGTTGCACCTGAGGCAATTTGATGTTACGTAAAACTATTTTTCTCTCCTTCGTGATTTTCGCTCTTGCAGCTTGTTCGGCACCGCAAATTTCCGGGCTGACTCCTGCCCCTTCTACGAAGGCACAAGAGTCCTCTACTGCCGCGCCCTCCCCGACCGGTTTGAACAACGACCCGAATTTGGTGCGTGCCGATTCGCAAGGTTCGGTTGAATTTCTTGTGGTGCCGAAAAACCTTGATGCCCCTGCAGGAACTTTAGATTTCTTAGTGGAGATGAGCACCCACTCTATTGACTTGTCTTGGAATCTCGCCGCTCAATCTACGTTGACGACTGACAACGGTCTATCCGTCGTCGGTTCTGATTGGCCCACGGGCAGCGGGCATCATGTGCAAGGCACGCTCAAGTTTCCAACGAAGACGACCGATGGCAAGCCGCTCTTAGACGGCGCGAAGAAACTGACGCTCACGATCAAAGAGGCTGGTGTGCCCACGCGAGTCTTTGAGTGGACTCTATCCAAGTGACTCGACGAAATGGAATGAAGCCTCATGCGGAATCTTTTTAGCCCCAAATTGATAATCGTCGTCGGCGCGTTGTTGTTTCTCGCCAGCGCGGGCTATTGGGCATACACCGAAGTGTTGCCTCGACCCAAGCCGATCTCTGTGCCTGAGGCAGTGGCAGGAGTGCAAGTGACACAAAAAATTTCGGGAGCCGACGCTGTCACCGAAGTGACACTGGTGCACGGCAAAGAATTTCCGATGACCTCCGGTGTCATAGCAATTTACGGTGACAGTGCCGCAACGGTGTGGGTCTCCAGCTCCGCCCAGAATACGATTGCCGCTCAAATGGTGCAGGCGATGACGAACAAGATCGCCGAAGGTCGCTCGCCGTTTACATCACCACAGGCACGCCAATTAAATGGACGCAGGGTGTATGAGCTGAGCGGGATGGGGCAACAACATTTTTATTTTCAATCGGGCAAGCTCGTCATTTGGCTGACGGCAGATAAAGCGATTGCCGAGAAAGCACTTGGGGAAATCACGGCGTTCTATCCGTAACATTTCTCGTTCATCCATTAACTTTCAAAAGGAGACACTGACAATGAACATGAACAAAAAACATTTACTGATTATGTTAGCCTGTTGTTTGATTCCGCTGGCGGGGTTTGCAGCAATTTCTTTCTTCAAAGTTCCAGCCAACAGCGTGATCTACGTGGGGCTGTTGTTGCTATGCCCCGCATTGCATTTGCTGATGATGCGCGGGATGATGAATCACGATCACGCCGACGAGCATGATCAGCATCACAAACTGCCAACCGCCGTGAAGCCGCCTCAACTCCCCGCCGAAACACAAAAGGATTAAGGCGAACATGCCCGAACCAATTTCGATCCTGATCGCCGTTGGCGCGGGCTTGCTTTCTTTTGCTTCACCCTGCGTCGTGCCGTTGGTGCCGGGGTATCTTGGCTATCTCTCCGGCGCAACGGTGGGCGCAGATGGGCAACTCATCGGCGAGCGGCGCAAAGTAGTGGCGCACGCGCTGATGTTTGTTTTGGGATTCACTCTGGTCTTCACCATCGTCGGCGCGTCTGTCGGGCTGATCGGTTTTGCGTTGTTACGCACGATGCCGATTGTGCAGCAAGTGGGCGGGATCATTCTCGTCATCTTTGGTTTGCACACTCTGCGCCTCTTCAACATCCCTTTTCTCAATCGCACGTTCCAAGCGGATATGTCCAAAGTCGAACGGCGCGGATATTTCAGTTCGCTACTCATCGGCGCGATCTTCGCCATTGGTTGGACTCCGTGTGTGGGCATTGTGCTCTCCGGCATTCTCACGTTGGCGGCGGCAAGTGCCACGGTGGGACAAGGCGCGTTGCTGTTGATCGCTTATTCGCTCGGACTCGGCATCCCCTTTGTGTTGTCGGCCTTCGCGCTGGATCGGGCGCGCGGGTTGCTTCGGAAGTTAAACACGAAGGCGCGCCTCATCGAAACGTTAAGCGGCGTGATGTTGATCGTCATGGGTTTGTTAGTGTTCAGCAACTTCATGTCGGTCATGAGCGCGTATTGGTATCGCTTCTTTGGATTCTTTATATGACTGGACTTACGCAGTTCATAGAATTTTTTATCACGAATGTCACGAATGTTCCGAATTTGACGAATAAAACCAAAGAAAAATTCGTGTTATTCGTTTATTCGAGTCATTCGTGATTAAGGTGCGTAAGCCCAGTATGAATGTAAACACTGTTGTAGAAACGCCGACGATCATCAGCGATGCTCCTCCACAACAAAATATATGGTGGCGTATCGGGCGTTGGGGCGCGGCGTTGTTGGTCATCGGGCTGATCGCGTTACTGAGTTGGGGTGTGGTGCGTGGCGCGAATGGTCCGCGCGATTCGGGAATTGCACCGGACTTTTCGCTGACTAGCTTTAATGGTCAGACGATCACGCTCAGTCAATTGCGCGGGCAAGTGATCGTTATTAATTTTTGGGCATCGTGGTGTCAACCTTGTCGCCAAGAGGCACCTTACCTTGAGCGAACGTGGCGCAAATATAAAGACAAGGGCGTGACGTTCATCGGCGTGAATTGGGTGGATACACAAAAAGAGGCAATCGCTTATCTTGCCGAGTTCAACATCACCTACTTCAATGGCGTGGATGTCGGCACGCGCATCGCCCAAGCCTATCGCATCCAAGGCATCCCCGAAACATTTTTCGTAGATAAAACGGGACGACTGCGCGGCGTGCATATCGGACCGATGGCAGCACCTCAGTTGGACAACAAGATAGACGAGTTGCTCAACGAGAAATGATAACTACTCAGGCGTCATTGCGAGGAGCGTTCTGTGCGACGAAGCAATCTCAAAGCGCGACCGAGATTGCTTTCCGCTACGCGAAGAACGCTCGCAATGACGGAGCGGCTAAGTAGTTGCGAAAAATGAAATTGTAACAAGGAGTTTTTATGCTCTACGATTTAGGTTACTTCGCTTTACTTCTCTCATTCATCTTGGCGCTTTATGCCGCCAGCGCCGCCGTCTTCGGCGCGCAGAACAAACGCCCGCAATTTGTAGACAGCGCGCGCAACGCGGCGATCATCGTCTTTCCATTGCTCACGCTGGCCGTGATCATCGTTCTCTACGGATTGATCACGTTGGACTTCAGTCAAGCCTATGTCGTTGACGTTTCGAGTCGAACCATGCCGATCTTTCTGCGCGTCACGGCCTTGTGGGGTGGGCAAGCGGGATCGATCCTCTTCTGGTCGTGGATCATGTCTGGCTTTGTGGCGGCGGTGATGATCCGCAAATGGGAACGGGATCGTGAGTTGATGCCTTACGTCATCTTCGTGACGATGGGCACGCTGGCGTTCTTTCAATCGTTGGGGCTCTTCATAACAAATCCATTCGCCCGTTTGTGGGAGAACGCGGCGACTGGTGAAATCATCACGGCACTCCTTCAACCAAATGGATTTGTCGCTTTCATAGCACAAGATGGACAAGGATTGAATCCACTGTTGCGGCACTTCGGCATGATCGGTCATCCGCCGACAACGTATCTCGGTTTCACCGGCTTTGTGATTCCTTATGCCTTCGCCATTGCCGCGCTCATCACCGGCAAGGCGGGTGACGACCAATGGATTCGTACCACGCGCCGCTGGACGTTGGTGGCGTGGTTGTTCCTTTCAATTGGTTTGGTGTTGGGTGGGCGTTGGGCATACGACGTATTGGGCTGGGGCGGCTATTGGGGTTGGGATCCAATCGAGAACGCCATGCTCATGCCGTGGTTAACCGGCACAGCCTTTCTTCACTCGGTGATGATCCATGAGAAGCGCGGGATGTTGAAAGTATGGAACGTAGTGTTGATCATTCTCACCTACAGCCTCTCCGTCTTCGGAACTTTCATCACGCGCACCGGCGTGGTCGGTTCGGTACATTCATTTTCCAAATCGGCGATGGGTCCGGCGTTTTTGATCTTCGTCTCGATCACCTTCCTCGGTTCACTCCTCTTGATGTTCAAGCGAATGGATACGCTGAAGACCGAACACGAGATGGATAGCTTACTGTCGCGCGAATCAGCATTTCTGTTTCAAAACTTATTATTCCTCGGAATTACTTTCGCCGTGTTCTGGGGAACGACCTTCCCGATGATCTCCGAGCTTGTCACCGGAACAAAGATCACAGTCGGTCCGCCGTTCTTCAAGCAAGTCACGGGCCCATTGTTTGGCATATTAGTTTTGTTGATGGGGATTGCGCCGCTCTTGGCCTGGCGCAAACAAGCGGTGATGAGTCTGGGGAGATCGATCTTGATTCCGTTTATTGGATCGGTGATAGCGACAATCGCCGCGGCGGCATCCCACTGGAATCCACATCCGTATCCGCTGGCGTTGGCCGGGTTGTGGTTAGTGTCTTTCGTCGCGCTGACGACGTTGTGGGAATTTTGGCGCGGCGCGCGGGCGCGGATGAATAGTCAGGGTGAAAACTTTTTCGCCGCGCTCTTTCATCTTATGTCACGCAATCGGCGGCGCTACGGCGGCTACATCATTCACTTGGGAGTCGTGATGATGGCTTTGGGCATCGTCGGCGACGAATTTTTCAAAACCGAAACGCAAGGGACGATTGGCGCCGGGCAGAGTCTCACGGTGGAGAATTACACCTTGACCTTCGAGAGTCTCAAACGCTATCTGGGCGATGATCAAGAGATCGTCGAAGCGAAAGCAAAGTTGTTCCGCGATGGCGAATACATCATGACACTTGCGCCGCGCCGCGATTATTACATCTCGCAAAAACAACCGGTGACCGTGCCAGGCGTGTATTCAACACCGGGCGCGGATGTGTATGTGCTGTTAGTAGGTTGGGAAGAGATCGGGCTCAACGCTTCGACCTTCAAAATCTATGTCAATCCGCTGATCAATTGGGTCTGGGCTGGCGGCATCACCTTTATCATCGGGACGTTGATCGCCGCGTGGACATCGTTGGATGACAAACAAACATCTTACGCGCTGCGTCCTGTCGCGCCGCTGCCGATACCCGTGAGCGGATAGGAGTTAATCATGACTCGCAGACTCATCATTTCACTTCTAACGATCATCGCCAGTTTCATGGTGGTTGCCGTCGTGTACGCCCAAGACGGAAAACCTGTGAGCGACGACGA
>CAKKQG010000423.1:6125-10743 GCA_919901875.1 Anaerolineales bacterium | reverse complement strand
CCATGCTCGAAGTCGTTGAAAATCAATTGCGTGACAACACGCCGCCCGAGACCAAACAAACTTTGCAACGGCTCATCAAAGAGGGTCACTCCGAAGAAGAAGCCAAACGTCTCATCGCCACTGTCGTCGCCAGCGAAATCTTTGAGGTTCTCAAACAACAGCGACCTTACGATCAAGCGCGTTACATCGCCGCTCTACAACGGTTACCCAAAGTGTTTGATGATAAGTGATCAGCCAAAATAAATTTTGGGCAACAACAAAAAGAGCGTCACACAAAAGTTATCATTGACTCACTAGACCCGAAGGGTTTGGCAAACCCTTCGGGTCTTTTCCTACACAACAAAGACGATGCTCCACGTCTCTCACCTCTCCAAATCCTTCAACGCCCTCAAAGCCGTCAACGATGTTTCGTTCGCCCTGAACACGGGCAGCATATTGGTCGTGTTAGGTCCCAGCGGATGTGGCAAATCAACCTTGCTCGCGCTCATTGCTGGATTGATCGCGCCGGATGAAGGCGATGTGTTATGGGATCACGAATCGATCACGGGGACGCCGACTCACCAGCGCAGCTTTGGTCTTATGTTTCAGGATTATGCGTTGTTCCCGCATTTGAATGTGGGTGACAATGTGGGGTTTGGGTTAACCGAAGACCGACGCGGTTTCCAAAACCGCGTCGGTCTATTGTTGGAGCGCGTCGGTCTCAAAGGTTTTGAGAAACGAGACGTGCAAACGCTTTCGGGCGGCGAGGCACAACGAGTCGCGCTTGCCCGCGCGCTGGCGCCACGCCCACGATTGTTGATGCTCGACGAGCCGCTCGGCGCGTTAGACCGATCTCTGCGCGAACAACTGACGCGCGAGTTGCGTGAGATTCTCAACGAGTTTAACCAAACGGCGATCTACGTCACGCACGATCAACAAGAAGCGTTTGGCGTTGCCGACCAGATCGCTATCATGCGCGATGGCAGTTTCGTTCAGATCGGATCGCCGGAAGAGATTTATCGCAACCCGAAAGATGATTTTGTGCGCGAGTTTTTAGGAAACGCCAAGTTAATCGAGGGAAAAGTGAAAGGGAAGAAGATCGAGTCGGAGATCGGAGAGTTTGAAGTTGGAAGTTTGAAGTTGGACGTTGGAGATGAAATCACTATGCTGATCCGCCCTGAGGGAATACGAAAGAAATGATCACCGTCCACAAACTCGATCACAATGGCAAAGAGAAGATCGCCTACAACGGAGAATTAATCTCGCGCAACGATAACGAGATCGTGTTAGAGGCGATCTTCAAATATGGACCGATGGAGCGTGACTACGCCACGCTGAAACCCGGAGATCGTTTTGTGGAACACTTCTATACAGATCGTTGGTACAACGTCTTTGCCATCTACGAGGGCGAACTTTTCAAAGGATGGTATTGCAACATCACCCGCCCGGCAAAGTTCGAGGGCGATCACCTCTACGCCGACGATCTCGCCCTCGATTATTTTTTGCAGCCCAATGGAAAAGAATTTATCTTGGATGAAGAGGAGTTCAACGCCTTGGGGCTGGATTCAAAAGAGTCGGCATCCGCCCGCGCCGCGTTAGCCGAACTGCGCCATCTCGCCGCGCGGCAGATTCATCCGTTCGATTCAAATCACCGCGCTTGAGCCGCCTCTCGATTCGCCCGTCGCCACAACATCCACAAAATAAATGCCGTGCAGATAATCACCAGCGCGATGAGAATCGCCGGTAATACAATTGCCAGAATCGAAACAACGGCGGCGATAACATCTTCGATGATACTCACCACGGGGTTGGCGATTCCGCCTGTGGTTGCCGTCACTGCCGGGCGAATTACCGCTGACTTCGCCACATGCACACCGCCCGCAATAATGATGCCCAGCACAATCGCCACCACCGGATGAAGTTGCGTGATGACTTGCGTGCTTGCCGCAAAAAGAATCGCGCCCGCCGTGGGACGAATGAACGTTTGGATGATGTCGTTGACGTGGTTGAAGGCTGGAATTTTGTCGGCGAAGGTTTCGATGATCAACAAGATGGTGATCACCGCCAGTGAGATCGGGTGCGCCAACAGATCGAACGGCGGCGCGAGGGTGATCCAATTGGTGAATCGCGCGGTGAGGGCAACGATGAGCAGGGGCAGATAGGCGTTAAGACCCGCGCTCGCCGAAAGCCCAAAGGCGGAGAAGAGGGAAGTAATGGCTTCGATCATGACAACCTCCTATACGGAATACACAATACGTGATGCGTGATGCGTGATACGTGATGCGTATTCCGAAATGAACTAAAACGCTCCCGGTATCACGAACCCACCCCATGTTCCGGTGAACGTAAAACGCACAACGTCAATCAACAAAATAACACTGAAAGCAATCGTGAGTCCGGTTGAGAATGGCACGATCACGTCGCGCCACGATTTGGCTTTGTTCTCGGATCGCGTCATGAGCATAAAGGACATTGACATTGTGCAAGCGAGCAACACCATGACGCCCGCCGCGCTGATGAGTCCGAAGAGGTAAAGCACAATCTCGTTGCCGCTTAGCACTAAAATAATTAACACGGCGGCAGCAAGCACGATCAGCCCAAGTTCACGAAAACTTTGTAAGCCCGCTTCATCGCGCCAATCGTCCCATAATGTTTGGGTGAACATGGGGAAGAACAAGTTGGCAATCGCCACGCCGTTCAAAGTTCCCGTGACCAGCCTTAACCAATTTTGTGGTTGATAAAGAAATGGCAGGCGCGGGATCAGAGTCATATAGGAATTGACTCCATCAACACCCATGATTACGATGAAGAGAATCAACACGACTACGATCCTCAATGGTGGGATGTTGCCGGCTCTGCCGCGCCGCATGATCAGCAACGCCGCCGCGCCCAACACCACGCCCAAATAGATTCCGGTGCAGCGCGCGCACAACGGCAATTGCAAGTTGCCAATCTGAAATGAGCGCGAGTCAATGCGATGACAGATAGCGTAACCGATGGCGTCTGCTTTGCCGAGCAAGCCGGGTGGCGCATTGAAAAACCACGCGCCGAAGATGATAGCGAGTGAGAGAAGCGCCAGCGTGATCGCTCTTTGAGAATAAAATGGGATTTCAACGGAGTCGGCAACACCTGTGTTGGCAAGTTCGCTGGTCATGATGAATCATTATAAACGATTGCCTTGACACGCCTTCTTCAACTACATATAATCCGCTTCGCATTCCTCAGTAGCTCAATCGGCAGAGCATTCGGCTGTTAACCGAAGGGTTCCCGGTTCAAATCCAGGCTGAGGAGCAAACAAAAAGCCCCGCGTAGATCGCGGGGCTTTTTGTTAGAGGTATTCGATGAAGAATTTAATCTCGCCTGCCATAAAGTTTTTGCCTTACGAGTGACGGATGTTCTTTCCGCATTTCTTCGGCGAAAGCCAAGTCATCATGGATGGACTTTTCGATTTCGTCGCGGTGGTCAAAGTAGTAGGCAAGCGCGGCATGAACTTCGGCGAGGGAGAGTTGGTAATCACTAGCGATCTCGTCAGCGCTCATGCCCATGCGCTCGTGCCAGATGGCGACATCCACAACGCGGATGCGGTGGCCGGCGATACACGGCTTGCCGCCGAACACGCCGGGCGTGATTTCAATGAACTTATCTAAGTCAATAGTAGGGACAGTCATAGCGTCAATCCTTTCGAGAGTGATTATTAGCAAACGCGGGCAAGATCAATTTATAATTGCCGCCATGCCCGAACTCCCCGAAGTAGAAACCACCGTACGCCAGTTACGTGAACCGTGTGTGGGGCAACGCATCGTAGATGTGACAATCCATTGGGCGCGGCACATAGCCACACCCTCCCCAAAACAATTCCGCCAGCGCATCCGCGATCAGAAAATCGAAAGTATTACACGCCGCGCCAAATACTTAATCTTTAATCTTGAATCTTCTTTCTTGCTGATCCACCTCAAGATGAGCGGACGGCTCGAAGTGGTGGACGCCGACACCCCGCGCGACAAACACGATCACACCATCTTCCATTTTGCCGATGGGCGCGAGATGCGCTTTAATGACACGCGCAAATTTGGCAAGGTTTATTTGGTGGACGACGTTAACGATGTAACCGGGCATCTCGGACCCGAACCACTTGAAGAGTCGTTCACGGCGAAACGGCTGGGCGAGATTCTCCACGCGCATCACAAACCGCTGAAAACATTTTTGCTCGATCAAACCCTCCTCGCCGGAGTGGGCAACATCTACGCCGACGAGTCACTGCATCGCGCGAAAATTCATCCCAAGCGTTACAGCAATTCGCTCAAGCCCGACGACGTAAAAAAACTTTGGCGCAGTATTCGTCACACACTTAATCTCGCCATCAAGCACAATGGCTCCAGCATTGATTGGGTTTATCCGCAAGGCGAGCACCAAAATCATTTCCGCGTGTACGATCGCCAAGACGAACCGTGCTACACTTGCGGCAGATCGATTCGCCGTATTGTGATGGGCGGACGAAGCACACATTTTTGTTCAGGGTGTCAACGTCTATGAGTGGACTAGCAATTTTTGTTTTGATCACCGGCATCGCCATCGGCATGGGCATCATCGCTTTCGCTTTTCGTTTGCGGCAAATTGAGAAAGAGGATGAGGTGAAGAG
>CAKKQG010000423.1:1575-6025 GCA_919901875.1 Anaerolineales bacterium | reverse complement strand
GAATCTCCAACCGGCGCTCTCCACTCTTGCCTCGAACATTCCAGCGGCGATCAAAAAAGAACCCGAACTACCGGAGTTGGCGCGGTTCTATGTTGCCTCCTCTGGCAGGTTGATCGTTGAAGTGAATGGCGCGCGATTTACAAACGTCAAAGAGATCACCGATCCAACGATTGCCCGCAGTTTGAAGACACTCATAGATGAGATGAATCGATTCTTTGGCGTGAACTTGGTCAGCTCGGACCCGGCTACCCCGCCCGTGACAATCCCTACCACGCCCGATGCGGCGTTGCCGCCGCTGGCGCCAACGCCGTCTATGATGAATCGTCCGGTGAAAGTAGTAAGTATGGAAGAAGCGAAAAGTATGCCGCTCGAAAAACCGAGCATGGATATTTTCAAGCAATACCGCAATTTGCGTGAACGCGAAAAACAGCCGGAGATCAAAATTAGATCGGTGCTGGAGGAGATTGATGAGATTCTTCAGGCAAAGATCATCGGCACTGATTTTGTGCGACGCGGTTTGAAGGTTGAAACCCACACCGATGGCACAGCGATATTCATGCTCGATGGGCAGGCGCACCAAAATGTAGATGAACTGCCAGACGCTCAAGCACGATCTCTTGTTCAGCAAACAGTGCAAGAGTGGGAGAAGAAATAAATTTTTTGACAACCATTCGCGCCTTTGTTGCCATTGTTCATTGTCTCATTGTTCATTGTTTCATTTCTTCACCCCGCCAGCTCTCGCAAATTATCTACCATGATGAAAATGCCAAGTGCGATGATGCCCAACACCAAAAGCGGCAGCGCAAATTCGTAGATCAATACCAGCGTTGCTACGATGCCCAAGATACTCACGGCGCGCTGAATCAGCACTTTCGCTTCACGGCGGAATAAGGCTTCGAGGAATGAGATCGCCGAGACCACACTGACAATGCCATTCGCCCATAATTGCGGCGCGATGAGCAACACCAACACCAAACCCAAAATCAGCAAGCCCAGGCTAATCGCCGCCCAGGCTTCAGCCAGCCGCCCGAGTTGTTCGGTGGTCTCCGATGTTGGATGATGGGCGGCTTTGAGATGACCGCGCACGGGTAAACGGACACCGCGCGCGAGGCGATCACTATAAGCGTCCAGCGATTCAAGCAAGGAATGATCAATAGCGATCTGTTTTTGCAATTCAGCGATCTCGTCAGAGAGTTCATCAACCTTCTTGATGTGAGTGGAATAGATAGGTTTGAAGTACGGCACATCGAACATGGACTCGGCTTCCAGCCCCATGCCGCGCAGTTCCAATGTTTTAGATTCGATCTCGGCGTGCGCCTTCTGTTGCCGCGCGCGAATCTCTTCGATCCGTTTTTGGATCGAGGCTTCCGCCGTCAAGGGCGGCGTCACCTTATCGAGTCCGGCCCATCCCACCGGATCGATCCACGATCCGCGCACCGATCCATTGCGATTATATTTGGGTCCGGCGGGCGCGTTCTCCCCGGCAATTGGATCGCGCGCGTAGAGTCCCCACAAGCCGCGATAGTGATGCGCCCAAGATTGCAGATGATCAGGTGAGGTGTCGTAAACGTCAGGCAAGAGTCTCGCTTGCCAAATTTTTTCACGCCCATGTCCGATCTGCATGCCATCACCGCGGGCATAATCCACAAACGGAACGACGAGCACGCCCGAGGATCGTTTTTGTTCTTCCTCAACCAATTGACCTTGACGCAATGTGTCGCGCCAAAATTTTTGCATGGCGCGCCAGACACGAGTCACGGGTCCGCTAAACGGCAGTTCCACTTCGTGCATGTACTCGCCCGCAGAGAAATAAGAAGCATGCGATCCCGCGCCCGCAAAAATGATCGGATGATCGCCATCACGCTTAAGTTCGGTGTCATCCCAACGACGCCGTAGATCATCACCGGAGAAATCGTGCGAGGCGTAGGCCACCCATTGCGGTGTGAAGTCTTCGGTGAGATAGACGATCACTTGTTCCCAATCCGATTCGTGATCGTTGACGCCATAAAAGCTGGAACGCCAATCGTTCATGGCGTAGAAATAAAAGTAATGCAAACAGATGTAACCGTTCTGGCGCACGAGGCGAGCGTAATAAACGTATTCCTCTTTTTCTGCTTGTGCCTCTTCGTATATTGCGGCTGCGGCTGCGGCAGTACCGCCGGGAACTCGCCCGCGCAAGAACAAGGTGATCGAGAACAAGGCGTCCACAATACGCGAGGCCAAACCCACACGGGCCAAACGTCCGCGCGAGCGATGAAACTTGCGTTGATGCCGCGCTAGAAATTTCGCCGCTTCTAAAGGCGTCAATTGTTCAACGTAACGGAGATACTGCACAGTGCCATGCGGCGCAGTTCGCGGCTCGATCAATTTTTGCGGAGTCAATTCGCCTTCGGCGATCAACCGCGTAGCAGGTTGATCAGGACGAGTCTCCCACAACGAACAATCACGAATGTAACGATCCACATTCGTCGGGAAGAAGTGTTCGCCTAGCGTATAGTAAATAACGGGTTCGAAACGGCGGAGAAGATCAAGATCGTTCATAGCATTTACTCGGGTAGTGTGGCGCGGTTAGCGCGATAGAAAACCAATACTTCGCGTTGATTGAGAGTCAACACAATTGCGCTGGCTAACCCCAAAGCAACATTAAACAAGTTATCGGTGTTGCGAGTGAAGTACGCTTCCAATCCCAAGATTAAAATCGCGCCCTGTAAAATGATCGCCGCCGTCCATGCCCACGACCGGCCGCGCCGCAACCCCACACCGATGATCGTCGACGCCAACCCCAACACCAACCATGTTGACGTGAACAACATAAAAGTCATAGTCTCTTGGGAGAAGTGAAATGTGCCAAAATATATTTCGGGGATGACCGAATCGGCAAGCGCACTGCCGTGTATGAGATACAACGCGCAGTAGGTCAGGAACATCGCCGCCTGCCCAAACACCAACAGAAATAAGATCAACAAAATGCGCGGGCGTTTGATCACCGTTCGTTGTCGTCGTTTCATGAGCCGCATCCTCTCGTCGCCGTTGAAATTAATTTGAGATATTCCGAGCCAACGGCAATAATGCCGCTCTCACGCATCCACCATCGAGACGGATCAAACCACGACGGGGATGCCGCCACCATAATCATTTCAACTTGATTCTTAAACCGCCCATTGAAGATCATCTGCGAGCGGCGCGTGTGAAATGGATCTGACACCACAATAATACGCTTTATGCCGGAGGGCAATGAAGCAAGCGTTAAGCGGGCATCATCACAAGTCGAAGTGCTTTGAGGCAATTGCAAGATCGCCGTTTCAGGCACACCCAGTTTTATTAAATAGTCTGCCGAAAATTTGGCGAAGGGTGTGTCGTCTATGCTCGGGATTTTTAACGGCTCGCCCGTTGTCACCACCCACAGCGCGTAACCTTCTTTATACAATCGCGCGCCCGTCCGTTCACGATCTCCATTCCCCCCGCCCAACACGATGATCGCCTCCGCCTTTTGCAAAGGATCATTGATGACCAAAGCGTAACCCAACCACGGAAGCCACAGTTGATGAAGCGATGAAATCACAGCGATGACAATGAGAGTCGCGCCCAATGTTTTCTGCGCTCCCCGTTTTGGGAAGAAGATGTAGTCGTTGGATTCGATGAGAGGCATAACCTAATTGTAAAAGACCTTCGGAGTTTCGCAAACCCCGAAGGTCTAATGCCCAAGGGCTTTCTCAAAGTCGCCCAAGCGATTGAAATCGCGGCAACACAAAGCGAAACCCGCCTGCGCGGGTTAAACCTTACCTCACGCAGGTCTAACCCTACCTCAACCCTGTCACCACAAAATCATCAAAACGCACTTCGACATTCTTCGTCTTCTGCGTGGAGACAAACAGTCCCACATCACCTTTGGCAAAGGTTGAATCTTTTGCTGAGGCAATCTGCTTTCCGTCTACGTAAAGAGTCAAAGTGTCATTGCCACAATCTGCGCCAAGACGATACGACGCCGCTTTCTTCGGGATGTCATCTGATCGCGCCCAACGATTATTGTTCGTCAGAAAAACTTCGGCGTCGCTGGTGTCCCCGTTCAAACGGGCAATGGTGTATGACCCCGTCCAATCAATTCCCAAATAGTAGTAATGATCTTTGTCTTGATAAGCACAGATGATTCCAAAAACTACGTCGTCGGTTTTGCTAAAATTTTTCGCCGTCACCTCGATATGCACATTCGATAAATTTCTCTCGCCCGCGTTACCCCACGAGAACCACGTCTCACGGAAAACTTTAATCGCGTATTCGCCACTCGCATACTGCGCCGAAGCATTCTCGGTACTGAACGAACTCCATCCGCTATCAGGCTTTGAGAAATCATCTTTGAGCAACGCGCCATCGCCAAAGGGCAAGGCGCAGGCAAACGTCGTGAGCATCAAAGCAACAACCGCAAACGCAATTTTGTTTTTCATCTTGCTCC
>CAKKQG010000423.1:0-1475 GCA_919901875.1 Anaerolineales bacterium | reverse complement strand
CTATAATCGCCGCGCTATGAACTGGAATGGAATTGTTGCACACTACAAACAATATCTCAAGATCGATCCACGCGCCACACCGGTCACACTCCTCGAAGGCAACACACCGCTCATCCCCGCGCCGCGTCTGGCAAAAGAGATCGCCCCAAATTTAAATCTCTATCTCAAATATGAAGGATTGAATCCAACCGGCTCATTTAAAGATCGTGGGATGACGGCGGCGATCACCCAAGCAAATTTTGAGGGAGCGAAAGCCACCATCTGCGCCAGCACCGGCAACACCGCCGCGTCTGCCGCCGCCTACTCCACCCGCGCCGGACTCCGCTGCATCGTCCTCATCCCCGAAGGCAAAGTTGCGCTCGGCAAGATCGCCGGAGCAATTGCTTACGGCGCAGAAGTGATTCAGATCAAAGGATCGTTTGACGATGCGTTGGCGATGGTGCGCGAAATTTCGCAACGCCAACCGATCACGCTGGTCAACTCGATCAACCCCTATCGCATGGAAGGGCAGAAGACCGCCGCCTTTGAAATTTGCGACACATTGAATCACGCGCCCGATTGGTTATCTCTGCCCGTTGGCAACGCCGGAAACATCACTGCGTATTGGATGGGTTTCAAACAGTATCACGCCGAAAAGAAAATAGATTCACTGCCGCAACTGCTCGGTGTGCAAGCGGCAGGCGCCGCGCCGTTGGTGTTGGGTCACGCCGTTGATAACCCCGAAACAATCGCCACCGCGATTCGAATCGGCAGACCGGCGAGAGGCGAACAAGCTCTGGAAGCGGCTGAAGAGTCTAACGGAAGGATCATCGCCGTCACCGATGATCAGATTCTCGATGCGTGGCGCGGACTCGCGCGCGAAGGCGTGTTCGTCGAACCGGCATCCGCCGCCGGAGTGGCGGGCTTGATTCAAGAATCACTTCAAGGCAAGATCGATCTTGAAAACAAAACCGTCGTCGCCGTCCTGACAGGTCACGGTCTTAAAGACCCGGATGCAGTGACATCACGCGCAACGGAAATGAAAGTGATTGAAGCAAGTGTTGCTCAGTTAGAGAAAGTAATCAGTGATCAGTAATCAGTTTGTCTTCTCACCGCTCACTGCTCGTTGCTCATTGCTCATCGCTCATAACTCACCATGAAAGTCCGCGTCATCGTCCCCGCTTCAACCGCCAACTTAGGTCCCGGCTTCGATTGCTTGGGTCTCGCGCTTGGGATTCACAATACGTTTGAGTTCAATGTGTTAGAGGCAGGCGAAGGTTTACAAATTGAGATCGAGGGCGAAGGCAGAGAAAAATTAAAAGCAGATACAAGTAATTTAGCGATTCAAGCGGCAAACGCGGTTTGGGAATCGTTAGGTCAATCTCCATTGGCGTTGAAAATTAAAATGACGAACAACATCCCGCTTGGGTCGGGGATGGGATCGAGCGCGGCGGCGATTGTGGGCGGGTTGGTGGCGGCAAACGCGCTGGCTGTCG
>CAKKQG010000422.1 GCA_919901875.1 Anaerolineales bacterium | reverse complement strand
TTGCGGGCGAGACCGACGAGGGCAAGAGTCGTCACGCCCAGATAACCGATCTCGGCGCGATCAATGGGAAGCCAGAAATCGCGCGCGCCGCGACCTAACACATTTGGATTGAGAAAGGCGGAGAAGGCGAGCGGATGCAAACTGTAACGCGAGGCTTCGGCGTAACTGAGCGCGGTGCGTGCAGTGAGACTCACAAGTTCGAGTGTAGGCAATAAGGCAATGGCGGAGAGTCCGAGCGCGACGATGATCGTGATCGATCCGAGAAGGATGAGGCGAGGGTGGCGTTGAATAATTAACTCGTAGCAACCGTAGATGCCGCAGAGGAAGGCGACGATGTAAACCATTTGCGCTTGACCAGCTAACACCGAAAGACCAAGCATCAGGCCAGAAAGTGTTGCCCATTGGAGATTGGAGATTGGAGATTGGAGATTAGTGGATGGCTTGAGTGCTTGTCGCAATCCGAGAAAGATGAGGGGCAGATAGGCGGGCGCAGTGATGGTATTGAGGTTGCCGAGGTGAATGATGAAGATGTCGGATGCCATGTAGGCGAGGGCGGGGAAAAGACCAAACTCCAAATTCCAAATTCCAAAATTTTCGAGCTCGTATTTCATGAGGAGATACATTCCCGCGCCAGCTAAAAACAAATGGAAGGCAACGAGAATCTCCATCGCGCGATAGGGGAGATCGGGAAACAAAAGGAACAAAAGGAAATTAGGCGGATAGAAAAATCCGTTTTGGTTGTCGGCGATGAAGGGAGTGCCGGAGTAGAGGGTGGGATTCCAGAGGAGAGATTGGAGATTAGGGATTAGGGATTGAGGGTTAGAAATGAGAGATTGGAGATTGAGATGTTGAGCGGCATAACGATAGTTGGGCCAGAGAAACGAAACAAGATCGCCGCCGCCTTGAGGGATGATGTAGTTAGGCGTGAAGATGGGCCAGGTGAAGGCGAGAGCGACTAGAAGTATGAGGATGAGGGCGAGGAGGTCTTTTTGGAAATTGGAAGTTGGAGGTTGGAGGTTGGAGGACACGGTTGAAAATTAGAGATTAGCAATAGAAAAAAAATTGCGCTTGCCTATTTCTTCTCAGGTGCGATAAGGTTTTGCAACACTTTCAATAATTGCAGCATATTCATCGCTTCTGACGAAACAACGTTCGTTTCACTTTCAATATGACAGTGATGCGGGAAATTGGGAAGTTCAGGATGATCAGGAGTGTTGTCCCACCGACGGCGTAATTGTTGTTTATCGGGAGCTGCCCAATGGTAACGGTAATCAACTGTTGCGATCTCTTCGTCCTCCTGCACAAAATACTCAGCCGCTTCTAAAAAGTTATTGTTGAGCAAGGTCGCTCGCACACGAATATATCCATCATCCGAATTCGCCCATTGGCGCACGACACTGAAATTTGTGATGACAGGACTTTCAACGAAGGCAAGTTCAACTGCCGATAGATATTCGGCAGGATCAGGCATGAAGGCTTTCCCCCTTCAAAATTTTCAAGCGATCCAACAAGCGCAGCCTTGATTTGAATAGCGCATTCCATTCCATAAAGTCTGCTGTATCTGCCATGTTCCCCGCTTTGTATTTATCCCAAAACTCTTGTGACTTCATAGAGTATTTTAATTCGTAATTTGCCAACCACCCGTTTAATTGTGCGAGGTCTGCTTCGTCGCGCTCGACTTGGCGCGCAACAAGTTTACGCAGGGCATTCTCCAAAAAGTTATCCTGCAAGCCAGCTGCATAGAGTTGTTCCAACCGTTTAAAATCGAGGGGCAGAGATAATGTTGTCATATGATTATTTTACACTGTTCTATGCTCACTCTCTGTTTGCGCTTCGCCTTTTAACAAACCCAATGCATGAGGCAAGATCGGAATCAATACATCAAGATTTTCGCGCACGGCTTTAGGGTTGCCGGGGAGATTGATGATTAAAGTTTGCTTACGAATTCCAGCGACTGCACGACTCAACATGGCGTGTTGAGTGATTCTTAAACTTGCCGAGCGCAAGGCCTCGGGGATGCCGGGAGCTTCGCGCTCGATCACGGAGCGAGTCGCTTCGGGCGTGACGTCGCGCGGGGCAAAGCCTGTGCCGCCGGTGGTGAGAATTAGATCAGCGCGATTCGAATCGCACCATTCAACTAACACATCACGAATCTGATCGAGATCATCGGGGACGATTTGGGTAAGTGAGCAATCCCACTTTAACGTTTCGCGGATGATCTGGGCGATGAGGGGTCCGCCTTCGTCGGGGCGCTCGCCGCGTGAGGAACGATCAGAGATAGTGAGAATTGCAACGCGCATAAAAAAACTCCAAACCTCAAACTCCAAACCTCAAACATTTTCGCGCCCGACACATTTTGAAATTTTGGAATTGGAAGTTTGGAGTTTGGAGTTCATTCTTCTTCCGATGTACCCACAACCTTCTTCCACTCATCGTGAATGCCGTCTTCGCTCACGCCGTAGTAGATGCGCAAGCCTTCGGGCGTGCGCTGAACAAGATCGAATCGCGTGTCGCCCATCTTTTGATATTTTTTGATCAAGCCAATGTCGCCCGACCAAGTGACGGATGATTCGTTGAACTTGTTCGATTCGGATTCGACGATGGCGTATTTCCACAAGTTGCGGGCTGAAGATCGAGTCACATTCTTTACGGTGCTGCCGTTTCGTAGATCGCGCACGACGTGATAGATAACGCCGTCACGATTCTCGGATGAGACGATCTCGACGCCGGTGCGCGGGGGAAGTAGGATGGCGGCTTCTGTCGCCGTTGGCGGTGTCACCGACGACTCAGGTGATGCGGACGATTCGAGCGCAACAACAGGGATCGGTTGTGGCGCGGGAACGGCACTTCTCCTTAAAACAAGATGCACGATCTCATCGCGCACGGCGAGCGACGTTTCCGATTCTTGCCGCACGTAAATTTTGTTGTCGTCAATGGCATAAGGCGGGTCGTCGCCGCGCGGGATCGAGACGCGGATGATCGTTTTGCTGCGCGACTCTTGCGTGTCAAGCGTCACGGTGAAATCGGGCGTGATGCGGCGCTCAATTTCTTTTTGCAGCTTGGCGATCGCAGCGGGAGCGTTTTCCACGCCGACCAAATTTTGTTTTACGTCGGAGCTTGCGCCAATATAAAGAGTGCCGCCATTCGTGTTGGCAAAGGCGCACACGTCACACAGGACATCGTTGAGGAAGCCGCCCTTCTCGGTCATGCTCTCGTAGAAATCTTGCACACTGCTCGCGCCTTCTTCGCGCGCCGACTGCACGTAATCAAACGCTTGTTCGTTGCTGCCGCGATACGGGCGAGTGCGACCAAAATCGTTGTCGCCAAAAAGATCGTGCAGTGATTCAAAAGAGAGATCGTCAATCAACACTTCGGTGATGCGGTCGCCGATACCCAAATTTTTTGTGTCGCGCGACTCGCGGCGCAAACGGTGCGCGTCGGAGCCTTGAATGCAGTGCATACGACGCGGGTATTCGGGCTTGCTGCCATTGAAAAAACTGGCGGTGGTGCGCCGACCTTTTTGATCAAAGTCGGTCACTTCGAGGGCGTGCAAATGGGGGTCTTGAGTGTAAGCAATTTTTGTTTGCCCGCCGAAGTTGAGTCCGCGCATGGCGACGCCATTGGAAGAGTTGACGTGCGCGGCGATCACCAAGCCGCCCGCCTCATCAATGATCTTGTAAGCCGATAACACGTCGGCGGTTGCGCCAACGGTAGACGAACCGCGATCCAATTGATCGGACGGCACGTTGAGATTCAACAAAATATGTTCGATGTCGCGGATGGGAGTTTCGGGCGAGAAGAGTCCGATGATGTGAAAACCAAACGTCGCCGTGAATTCAAAACCGGGCAGCACCAAAATTTTGGCGAGCAGGCGGCGGTATTCGGCGAGTTGTTTTTTTTCTTCGGGGCGCAGGCGATCTAAGCGTTCGAGTAATTCAAATTGCTCGATCTCGCCGCGCATACGGCGATACCCGGCAACGGTGTTGTGATCGGTGAAGCCGATGACGTCGAGACCACGCGCTTCGGCCGCTTGCAAAATATCAACCCACGTTGTATTGGGTTCTTGATAATCGCTTGAGGCGGGCGTGTGCAAATGCAAATCCACGCGGCGCCACGAGCGAGCAGTTTGTTTTTTAGGTTTGCGTGCCACTAGCCACCCATCGCTTTCTTCAACACGGCGTCGAGCGCATCGGGGCTATAGGGTTTAAGGATGAAACCATTCGCGCCGCCCTGCTGTCCTTTGTAAGCCACATCCTCACCCGAAGCGATCACCACCGGCGTCTTGCCAATTTCCGGGTCAGAGCGGATTCTCATTAGAATTTCTAAACCATTGCCATCAGCCAAATGCACGTCCATCAGCACAACGTTTGGCTTCTCGCGGCGAATGGTGTTCAACACTTCAGCCTGACGCGCTTCACTAATCACCTGATAACCATCCATCTGCAAAAGTTTGGTCAATAAGAAGACCATGTTCTTGTCGTCGTCAACAATTAATACTTTGGACACTTTAGTTTATTTCCTGTCTCTATCCATCCGTCATTGCGAGCGCACTTTGCGAAGCAATCTCAGACTCTACCGACACGAGATTGCTTCGTCGCAAAGAACGCTCCTCGCAATGACACTGGCGTGTTTTTACGTAAGTCCAGTCTATTTTACTTTCGTTTCTTTGAATTGTGTTTCTTCTTTACCGCGCGCTTATTTTTGCCATTCGAGGCAACCAGCGCCGCGCTCACCACTTCATTTACGCGATTGGCAAACACAAATTTCATTTCGTCACGAATCTCTTGCGGCACGTCTTCCAAATCTTTTTCATTGCGGCGCGGCAAGATGATCGTCTTGAGTCCGGCGCGATGCGCGGCGAGAACTTTTTCTTTGACTCCGCCTATCGGCAGCACTTGCCCGCGCAGCGTGATCTCGCCGGTCATGCCGACATCGCGGCGCACCGCTCTGCCTGTGGCAAGCGAGATGAGCGCGGTTGCCATCGTCACCCCCGCGCTGGGTCCGTCTTTGGGAACAGAACCTGCCGGCAGATGCAAGTGAATATCATTCTTGCTAAAAAATTCTTGCGGCACACCGAACTCCTCGGCATTCGAGCGCACGTAGGATAACGCCGCGCGCGCCGACTCTTGCATCACCTCACCCAGCTGCCCCGTCAATTGGAATCCGCGCCCGCCCGGCATTTGAGTCGCTTCGACGAACATGATGTCGCCGCCGACGGGAGTCCAAGCGAGTGCCGTCGCCACTCCGGCTTGCGACGTTCGCTCTTCAACTTCTTCGGTGTAAAAGAACTTCGCCCGACCCAGATACTCTTTCACATTGTCGGCGTCCACCTTCACCAATTTGGATTTTCCTTCGGTGATGCGGGTCGCCACCTTGCGGCAGATGCTTCCAATTTCCCGTTCCATGTGGCGCACACCGGCTTCGCGCGTGTAGCTGCGGATAATAGTCTTCAAGGCGTCGTCGGCGAATTTCACTTCTTTCTCGCGCAAGCCGTTCTCACGAATCTGGCGCGGCACGAGATAATGTTTGGCGATGTTGAGCTTTTCGTTTTCGGTGTAGCTGGAAAGTTCCAACACTTCCATGCGATCTCGAAGCGGACCCGGAATCGTCTCTAACCAGTTCGCCGTAGTGATAAACAACGTCTGCGACATATCGAATGGCACATCAAGATAATGATCGCGGAACTCGCGATTCTGTTCGGGGTCGAGCAGCTCTAACAAGGCCGAGGCGGGATCACCGCGATAGTCGGAAGCCAGCTTATCCACTTCATCCAACATGAAAACCGGATTTTTGGATTCGGTGCGGCGCAGTGATTGAATCACACGCCCCGGCATCGAGCCAATATACGTGCGGCGGAAGCCGCGTATCTCCGCTTCGTCGCGCACACCGCCCAGCGAGAGACGCACAAACTTGCGCCCCATCGCCCGCGCGATGGATTGACCCAACGATGTTTTGCCAACACCGGGTGGACCGACAAAACACAAGATCACGCCTTCGCGCTCGCGGCGAATGTGATCCGACAGTTGAGTCTTCTCGCGTTCCTCTTTGCGCTCCAGCCGCAATTTGCGCACGGCAAGAAATTCAAGGATGCGATCTTTAATGTCTTTCAATCCATAATGATCTTCATCCAACACTGCGCGAGCGTGAGCAATATCCAAGTTGTCGGTGGTCGCCGTGTTCCACGGCAATGACGTGATCCAATCGAGATAAGTGCGGATGACTCCGTACTCGGCGGATGAGCTTGGCAATTTGGCAAGGCGATCCAATTCGCGTGCCGCTTCTTTGCTCGCCTCTTCGGGCAAGTTCAGCGTTTCGATCTTCTTGCGAAACTCTTCGGCTTCAACCGAACCTTCATCGCGTTCACCGAGTTCGCGTTGGATGGCTTTCATTTGCTCGCGCAAAAAATAATCGCGCTGAACTTTTTCGATCTCGCCGTGCGCGTCTTGTTGAATCTTGCGCCCCAACTCCAACACTTCTACTTCTTTGCTCAATAAACCAAGCAGGGTTTTAAGTTTGTCGAGAACACCCTCAATCTCCAACAGTCGTTGCGCGTCCGGGACGGTGATGCGGATGAAGGTGGCAATGGTGTACGCCAGTTGGCGCGGATCATCCACGTTCAACGCCGACGATAAAAGCTCGTTTGGAATCGACGGCACCAGTTCCGAGAGTCGTTGGAACTGTTCGATCACGCTGCGCGTCGTCGCTTCAACTTCTAAGCTGTCATCTTCGACGACACCTTTTTCTGGCGTGAGGCTGACGCGGGCTCTGAGATACGGTTCAGTCTCGGTGAACTCGTCTATTTTGAATCGGGCAATGCCTTGCACCAACAAACGCAACGTGCCATCAGGCGCGCGGATGAGCCGCAACACTTGCGCTGCTGTGCCAACGCTATAGAGATCATCGGGCATCGGGTTTTCGAGTTCAGGATTTTTGCTGGTGACGAGTCCGATGATGCGCTGACCGAGCGAGGCGTCGTCAACCAATTTCATCGAGCGCGGCTGACCGACGGTGAGCGGCACCACCGTAAGCGGATACACGACCACGCCGCGCAAGGGCAGGATCGCCAGCACATCCGGGATGGACGATTGCGCTTCCCCCTCACCTTCAGGTTGAGTCGGAGTCACGTCGCCGACTTGCGTCACGATAGGCATGAACTGCGCTTGCGCCAGATGATTCCAGGCGTCATCACTATTCATCATATTTATTTCAAGCGGATACCATTTGGTAGCGGACATTTGTGGTTAGAGGTCGGAGGTCGGAGGTCGGATGTTTCGTTCTGACTTCTGACCTCTGACTTCTATTTTCTAGAATTTCCTCATGGCGATTTTCAAAAACCCGTCCTCGTATTCAGCGTTGATCCCCTCAGGGGATACCGCCAACGGCAACTCAATTTCGATCTTAAATTCACCGCTGTTGATCTCCATCTGATGATAAGTATGGCGCTCGCGTGCATGCTCATGACGCACGCCGCTGACGGTGAGACGACGATCTTGCAAAAGAATAGACACGTCGCCGTCGCGCATCCCGGCGATTTCAATTTGCACAACCAACTGGGTTTCGGTTTCGTAAATATCAGTGGGTGGTCGCCATAAGTGAACGTGGCGAATGGAGATCAGTCGAGTGGAATAGGAAAGCATAACCTGTTTCTCCTGTGTGACTGATTATAGCGCATGAGGAAAATTAATTGTGGAGTGGTTGACGCAAGATGAAGTTGGTCTATACTAATTTCAAATGGAGCAAATCTAATGACCCAACCCCTACTGCAAACCACCATCGCCGGCAGCCTGCCCAAACCCACTTGGCTCGCCGAACCCACCAAGTTATGGTCGCCGTGGAAACTTGAGGGCGATGCCCTGACCGAAGGCAAACGCGACGCGGTGCGGTTAGCTCTGCGCGATCAAGAGAACGCCGGCATTGACATCGTCAGCGACGGCGAACAAACGCGCCGACATTTTGTGACGACATTCATCGAGAATCTTGACGGCGTGGATTTTCAGCGAAAGAAAACCATGCGCATCCGCGACCGTTACGACGCCGAGGTGCCGGTCGTCGTTGATGCAGTCGCGCGCAAAAAGCCGGTATATGTAGACGACGCAAAATTTCTGCGCGCCGAAACGAAACACAAAGTGAAGTTCACTTTGCCCGGTCCGATGACGATGGTGGATACACTTTACGATGATCATTATCACAGCCGCGAGAAGTTGGCGTGGGAGTTCGCCAAAATTTTAAATGATGAAGCGCGCGAGTTGGCGGCGGCAGGCGTGGATGTGATTCAGTTCGACGAGCCAGCCTTCAACGTTTTCTTTGACGAAGTGCGTGAGTGGGGAGTGAAAGCATTAGAGCGCGCGGCAGAAGGACTCACCTGCAAGACCGCCGTGCATATTTGTTACGGTTACGGAATCAAAGCGAACATTGAGTGGAAGAAAACGCTTGGCTCCGAATGGCGGCAATACGAGGAGACCTTTCCACTAATTCAAGCGTCGAAGATCGATCAAGTGTCACTCGAATGTCACAACTCCAAAGTGCCGATTGAGTTGATTGGATTACTGAAGGGCAAAGATGTGCTGGTCGGCGCGATTGATGTCGCCAGCGATCAAGTTGAAACAGCAGAAGAGGTGGCGGCGACGATCCGCAAAGCCCTCAACTATGTCGCGCCGGAAAAGCTCTACCCCTGCACCAACTGCGGCATGGTTCCGCTCACGCGCGAAGTGGCGCTTGGGAAATTGAAGGCGTTAGTGAAGGGGGCGGAGGTAGTGAGGAAAGAGTTGGGTATCTGATCTACGGAGCGTAATAAATATGAAGAAGAAACTTCTGACTAATATTTTGGAAGACGATATGCGTCCTGAATATGATTTCTCAAACGGCGTGCGCGGTAAATACGCCAAGGAATTGCGCGAGAATGGTTACACGATTCGCGTCTATCAAAAAGACGGCACATTCACGGAGAAACGCGTCGCTGGCACAAATACCGTGACGCTTGCGCCTGATGTGCTGGCGTATTTCCCCGACTCAAAAGCGGTCAATACCGCACTACGCACACTCATATCGCTCGTGCCGCATCAACCCAAAATAGTCCTCAAAAAAGAGCAGGCGAAACGCAACGGGCATAGAATGTCAGCGAAGTAGAACGACGATTGAACAAGAATCAAAACGACCTTCAACATGAAGGTCGTTTTCTGTTTAGCGACTTTGGCAACGGATGTTTTACCCGCTTCGCGTGTAGCGGATGTACACGCTTATCCGTTACATCAGCTACACAATCCGCTGCCTACTTCCCCAACGCCCACACCACAATCGTCGGAGTCAAGAACACTTCCAAGATCGCCGCGCCGATGAGGAGAGGGAAGGCAACGCCTAAAAATATCTTGACCCAGTTCGTCAGCGCGATAAGCCAACCATCACCGAGCGTTCTGCCTTTCGGCGGCGCAATGATACTTGCGCCCAAGTTGATCGTCGCCGCGCCGATAAGGATGATCGCTGGAATTTCCAGAATGCCGTGCGGCAAAATGAAGGCGGCTAAAAATAAGAGGGGGTTATAACCGGCAATGGCGGCTTGCCCGGCGAAGTAAGCGGCAAGCGAGAGCGGCAGCATCAAAACAACAGACGACAACACACCGAAGGTGAACATCCCCAACGCGGCGGCGATCAAACTGGCACGCACGTTTTGATACAGCACCAAGCCCACGCCCTGCGTCGTGAAGAAACCAAAATCCGAAAGACGATCCCGCAAACCCGATGAAGCGTTGATCACATCTTGCAGCAATGCGGGCGGCAGTGGATACAGCGCGGCATGGTAGTAACCGATGATGCCACCGGCGATCAACACAAGGATCATCATCAACGCCGGGATGCTTAAACGCTTTAGCGACTTCGTCACTTCGTAACGATACCAACGAATGAGCGATCCGCGCGACTCGCCGACGAACTCTTTGCGGAAAAATTTCCACATCGCCACCACGTTGATCTCATCAAGGTCTTTGCCCAATAGTTCTTCGCGGTTAAAAAGTTGAACGCCCATGCGGACGAGGACGATGTTGAGAAAAACCAAACCGAAGATGATCGCCCACAGCACATCGTAACGCGCCCAAAACATGATCACGCTCTCGCCCTGAATCAACAACGCCATCGGGATGATGACGAATGATGAGAGCAAGTTCGACGCGCGCACGCTGGTCACTTGGGTGGAGATGACCACTGCCGCGCTGACCATCACCGTCGCTTGCACGGTGGTCAACACCACAATTTGAATGAGCAGTTGCAATGGCGCGACCCAGCCCAAGTTAATGTACAGTCCGACCAGATACACAATGATGCCCATGTAAGCGGCGGCTAGCGGCGGGATGGTAGAAGCAAAGACTTTGCCGAGATACAATTGAATGTTGGAGAGTGGTGATGAGAGCAAAGGCTCAAGTGAGTGACGTTCTTTCTCGCCGACGAAACTCTCAAGAGCGATGACGATGGAAACGGTGATCGGGAAGAAGCCGACGATCATCAACAGAAACGGGATGAGCCGCTCACCGATGATCTCCGCACCGTATTCCGAGACAAAATCCACAGCCGCTTTCGCCGTGAAGTTCATCAACGCCGGGAAGAACAAGGTGAGGAAGAGGATCGGCATCATGATGCGCCAATCGCGGAAGCTGTCGCGTATCTCGCGTTTGGTGATCACGAATGCGCGTTTGAGGTCGTTGCGGGTGATAAAAGTGTTTTGCATAATTGTCGGAGATTAAATCTCCTCCTACGACGCCTCGTCCTCTTCCACCGCGCGCAAATACACCGCTTCTAAACTGCGCGGCACTTCGGTTAGCGAGACAACCGGCACGTTTTGATCTGACAATCGTTTGATCAAGATCGGGTTGGCGCGATCAAAATTTTCGGCGCGATAACGGAACCACGCATCGCCGCGCGCGACAACGGTGACCAGATCGGAAACGGAGTCGGCG
>CAKKQG010000421.1 GCA_919901875.1 Anaerolineales bacterium | reverse complement strand
TGCACAATGCTCACACAGTCGTCGTCGCGCTCGACCATCATCACCACCCCGCGCAAATGCCCTTCGGCGCAATGCAAGCGGCGCGCAAGATTGGCTTTGGCGACACGAAGGTCGTCATGTTTGACTAGTCGCTGCTTCATTGATTAATGGAGAGATCAGCCATGCCGGGGATGCTTCCAACAACACTGCCATCACGCACTCCACAAAGTGTGGATCGGGATTCATCGTCGCATCGCGCACGATCTGCACCCGTGTTTGGTGATTGTGGCTATGGGTCGTCAGCGTGAGAGGTTCAGTCGCAGCGCCGTAGATCAACAACACGATGAACTGACAATCGCACTTCTCCGTGCCGTGATGCGGACACTCACAGCCCACCTCGGCGGCGGTCATTGCCGAACGTAAATCAAAACTGCGAAGCACATAGAAGCCATGACCGCTGAGAGCCTCCGTGATCGTTTTGACAGCGTCGTCGCCGTTGATGTCTAGCAGGATAGTGTTTTGCATAGAGTCTTCCTGCTTTTAGATTAACAAAAAAGGAGAGTGTTATCTAGCGTAGAATGGCGCGAGCGACCATACGCCATTTGGCGTAGGGGGTGTCAACGAGTTGATCTCTTGGGGAAAACAGATTAGAATATTCGATAATTCTAATATAAGGATGTCTATCGAATGGCTGACCGTCAACTATACGAACTGCACGCTAGCATTTGCCAAACGCTCGCCAACCCCAAGCGATTGGAGATCATTGACCTTCTGCGCGACGGAGAAAAATCGGTGACAGAGATTATTGAGGCGATGGGGATTAGTCAGGCAAACTTGTCTCAACACCTGACCGTCATGCGGCAGAAAGGAATCGTCGTCCCACGTCGTGAGGGAGTAAGTGTTTATTACCGGTTGAGCAATCCGAAGATTATTAAAGCCTGCGACTTAATGCGGCAGGTTCTGTTGGAACATCTGGAAGCTGGAGTGGAATTAGCGCGCGGATAAATTTACACGAAAGGAATTCATCTCATGACTGAACCCACGAAGAAGAAATACCTGTTTATCATCAACGAAGGTCCTTACGGCAACGAGCGCCCTTACAATGCGCTGCGTTTGGCGCTGAACTTAGTCAAACGCCCCGCAGCAAGTGTGCGCGTTTTTATGACGGGTGACGGCGTATTATGCGCCCGCAAAGGACAGAAAACTCCGGACGGCTACTATAACTTGGAGCGAATGATCAAATCGCTTGCCCAACGCGGCGAAGTGGCAACTTGAGGCTCTTGCAGTGAGGCTCGCGGGCTCGAGTCTGAAGGCAAGATCGAAAACGTATTGGATGGCAGTGTAGATTTACAAGGGGATTGGACACTCGAAGCAGATCACGTATTGATATTTTGATAAATGCCAGATGGAGAAAAAGATGTCAAGTAAAACAATCCTTGTTCTTGGCGGGGGTGTTGGCGGTTTAGTTGCCGCCAACGAACTGCGGCGATTGCTATCAAGTGAACACCGCATCATTGTAATAGAGAAAAATGCGCGGCACACTTTTGCCCCATCATTCCTGTGGGTGATGAGTGGAGAGCGGCAGCCCGAGCAGATCACGCGCGACGTGCGCCAACTGATTCGACCGGGCATAGAAGTTATCATTTCCGAAGTGCAAGCAATTGATCTAACAAATCGAACTGTGCAAACCGGTACGCAAACGTTGAACTACGACTATCTTATCATTGCGCTTGGCACAGAATTGAACCCCGAATCTATTCCCGGTTTAGCGGAGGGCGCGCACACGTTTTATACCTTTGAGGGCGCGGCGAAGTTAAGCAATGCTCTGCAAGACTTTAATGGCGGAAAAGTTGCGGTGGTGGTGAGTGCATTGCCGTACAAATGCCCTGGTGCGCCGCACGAGGGCGCAATGCTCATCGCCGATACATTACGCCGACGCGGTCTGCGCGACAAGATTGAAGTGCATCTCTTCACGCCAGAGGCGCAACCGATGCCTGTTGCCGGTCCCGCATTGGGTGAAGCAGTCAAGCAAATGTTGGCAGATAAACGGATCGCTTTTCACCCATTGCATAAGCTGACGCAGGTGGATGCCGCCGCGCGCAAGCTTTCTTTTGATGGGAAGGACTCTTTCGACTACGATCTGTTTGTCGCTATCCCGCCGCATTGTGGTCCACGCGTCGCGCGCGCCGCCGGATTGACAAACGAGGCGGGTTGGATTCCGGTTGACCGCGCCACGCTTCAGACCAAACATCAAAACGTGTACGCGATAGGAGACGTAACCGCGATCTCAATTCCCGGTAGATGGAAACCCGACGTGCCGATGATGCTCCCGAAGGCGGGCGTGTTCGCACACGCCCAAGCGGAAGTTGTGGCTCAGCGCATTACCGCCGAGATCACGGGCGCGGGCGCAACATACGAGTTCCCCGGTATTGGCTATTGCATGCTCGAAGCAGGCGAAAGCATGGCAGGGTTTGCCTTTGGAAATTTCATCGCCGAACCATCACCACAGATTCACCTTCGCCAAATTGGGCCGGTGTGGCATTGGGGCAAGATTCTTTTTGAGCAGTGGTGGTTGGCTCCCATTGGGGCAAAGCGCGAGATGCTGCGTTTGGCGTTGGCGCTTGGCGGGAAAGTGCTTGGCATCCCGATTAAGATATGATCTTCGCAAATTCCTCATCAGTTCTTCATACACTTTGTAGAAAAATATGCGGATCGCCTTTCGGCGAAATACAGAGGGCATACAACCCTGCATAAAAACGGACTTTCCGAAAGTTCGCAACCTGCGGAAAGTCGAAGCACTCGCTAATGGAATCGTTAGACCGACGTGCGGGGGCTGAGGGCTTCGGCAGTTTTAAACTGCAAGAAGCCTTCGATGGCTTTAGCCAACAAAAAGCCCTGAGGTCTTTGGTTCATAAAATTTTCCTCCGTGAGGGGGACTACATTGAACCAAAGACCGTCGGGCAAACAAAAACACCGTAGCCTCACAAAGTGGGTCTACGGTGTTGTGGAGGTAGCGGGGGTTGGATTCGAACCAACGACCTCCGGGTTATGCGTGGTCACTGGCGAATCGCTAACTCTAGTCCACCGGGTCCGTGAATTTCGGTAACCTGGAGGTCGTAGTCTCACAGAACCTGGGGGACTACGATTAGATTTTTAAGAGCAAAACACCTGTTGTTTTGCCAAGTAACTCATTCTCTTAGTAAACGAACGAGCGCACTATATTTGTATCTTATCGCGGTTGAGGACATAGAGCAACTACCCCTTAATACCAGCAAGCAGATTCATTCATCTTCAAAGGCTAATAACGAACTCAGCTTCTGGAGAATCTCAACAACGATGTCAGATGGCAAGGCGCAAATCAATTCGGCGTTCCGTGCTTGCCAATCGAGACTTTTAACTTGATCTGACAACACCGCGCCCGTAATAGCCAGATTATCGGGAAGCATAACTTCAAATGGGTAGCCCTTAATCTTGCTAGTGATGGGACACAAAATAGCGAGCCCAACTTTGCCGTTATAGGCCGATGGGCTAAGAACTACTGCTGGACGACGCCCAGCCTGTTCATGACCTGCCTGTGGATTAAAGGTGATCCAAATGGCATCGCCACGATCTGGCGTGTATTCTTTTTTCACCAAATCTCCTTACCAATGGGTTCGCCTGTCTCAATCTCACCGTGAAGGTTTCTAGGCGTAATTTTGGAAAGCAACGATTTCAGTTTGGGTCTCGGTGGGCGCGCAAGCGAAATAACAATCCGCCCATTAACGAGGGAGACTTCGACCACGGTACTATCTTTCAAACGTGCCGTTTGAGCAAAGGCGCTGGGAATGCGAATCGCCAAACTGTTACCCCATTTCTGAATTCGGGTTTGCATAATACATTCTCCTAAGCAGACGTAGATACAAAGAAGATACCATACCACCATCTCGATTGACAAGGCTATTATTTTACGACTTGTACTCCAACATGGATTTAGTACGAGTTACCTTGACTCGTCTTCTCAATCAGTTCTATACTGTAAGCAGTAAAAGCCTTGTGGCTTCTCCTGCCCCGCGAAAGGTCGCCTACTGTGGCGGCCCCGCCCCCGTCTGGAGTGGATGACGGATCGGCTAGCGGGGCGGGTTATTTTAAGTGGTACTCCAGCACGACGCGCATTTTAGATTGGATCATTTCAAAGGCTTCGGACTCGCCCTGCGCATCGCGCCGCAAAATCGATCCCGCGACTAAATCCGCCACTTGAATCAACGGCTCACTTTTCGAGCGCTTCGTTAACACGCGGTTGAAGTGACGCGGGATGTTTCGTCTTTTCATAAAGCGGCGCAGTTCTAACGGCAGATCGGGTTCACCGCCAAATTCATCCAAGATCAATGTCGCGCCTTCACGCTTATCTTCCGGGATCGCCTGCAAAAGTTCTGTGACAAAGAACAGATAAAACTCTAAGCGGCGCATGATGCGGAAGGGCTCGGGCAGCGTGGTCTTATCCACCACCAATGCCCATGCTTCAAAATCGGCGCGTCGTAATGCTGCAAAAACTTTTTGGCGCAATCTGGATGATGAGCCCATCGCGTTAAATCCAAACTCATAATGCGCGGGCAGACTTAACTCACGCCGAACATCCTCCAACGCTTGCCGCAATGCCTGTGCTTCGGGCGTGCCGATCGCCGCCACCACAAAGTAGCGCGACGCGCCTTTGCCAAAATTAAAACTCACATCGCCAGACTCATCCCCGGCGAAGACTAATGTTTCCATATAGTGCTCACTTAAACAAATTCCAAAAAGTTTGGCGGCGCGTAGAGTTTGCGCTTACGCATGGGTTCAGGCGATTGGGTTTCACACAATTCGCGCAGACGCTTCATCTGTTGCGCAGCTTTTACTAAGAAGAAGGGCTCGAGTAATGGGGCAACATCGCTGGCCCAAGCAGGTGGTGTTTGCTTTTGGCGCAAGGCAAAGAGTTCAATGAGTGAGGCGGCAATGGCTAAGAGTTGGATGTCTGTGGTGCTGGGGCGCGGCACATCGCTCAAGCGCGCGGTTTGGCGTAAGAGGTCTTGCGTAAGACTGCGAAGTTGCAGGCTTTCGTAATCGCGAGCCGCTGTGGCTACTTGTTCAAGCGTTACCATATAAGGTATCCCATAAATCTTGAAAAGCGTACTGCGCTTTGAGTTGATCGCCCGGCACGAGATAGGGCTCGACTCTCTTCCATAGTTGATCGCGGTTGCCTTGTGAGGCGATCTCTTGAAGTAAACGGCGCGCGTCCGAAATATCTACGTCGTCACGCCAAGCAGAGAGTTTCATGGCTAAGAGTTATTCAACGGTTGGCGCGCGAACTTCAATGCCTGTTGCCGAAAAAATAACATCTCCAGCGCTGATGCCAACCAGATAACCTTTAGCGCCATCGTTCAGCCAGTCTTCTGCCCAACCACGTTCTGCCGCCACTTTTTTAGCAAGGTCACGCACAATCCGCGCTTCACGCGGCGAGAGAATTGCTACGTCTATATCGTGTGTTGCTTGGCGCGCGTTATACGCCAGCACCATAACCGCGCCGCCCACTGCCACAAGTTCAATATGTTGTCCTTGAGATTGAGCCAGCTCGCCAAGACGTTCAAGGGCTTCGACGATTTCTTCGCGGGTGAGAAGTGCCATGACTCTATTCTACAACTAATCCAGCGCGACATCTTCGATAATGGATTCGGCGAAGTGAAGATTCATTGACCCGTTCGGCAACACGACGCAGTACGCTTACAACCTGAGTGAGCAGCAGGCGACGAAGACCGACGCCTCCAGCTGGATTCTGCCGTGCTTTTCCATATTACTTGATTTTGACCCAACCAGTGTTTTTGATAATTGTCTAGAAAACTACGGACATTGGATTGCGTTGTAGGTTTCAACCAAATAAGACAACTGCCGAATTTCGTTTTCATCGGGCGAAAGTTTCAAGCAACAAACTCCGCGTCAAATTTCTTCGGGGGGGCGCTAAAGCACGCTTCAAGTAGCAATTTTTTTGGAAACAGACAACTTGTATAGTGGACCCCCTATACACTTGAACACGCGCTCACTCAGCGATAATTCTTCTTTGACACCCTGACAGCGCGGACACATTTTGGACGACGGAAAAAATCGATCCGCCACTACCATTTGACTTCCATACCACGCCGCTTTGTATTCCAACTGCCGCCGAAATTCGCCCATCCCGACATCAGCAATTGCTCGCGCCACGCTTCGCGTGTGATTCTTCAACATTTCACTCACGTTCAAATCTTCAATCACGATCACCGACTTGTTTTTCGTCGCAAGCGATGTCGTGGTGGCTTGATGTACTGCGTTTTTCCGAATGTTTCCCGCGCGCTGATGCGCTCGCGCTAATTGTTTCACCACCTTGCGTCTGTTCGCGCTTCCCCTCACTTTGCGACTGACGGATTGTTGTAATCGCTTGAGCTTTCGCAAATTGCGCGAGAGTGATCTTGGATTCGAGATGACCGTGCCATCGCTGACTATTGCCAGTGACTTTATGCCAAGATCGACCCCAGCGATGGGCTTGCCACCTGCCACATTATCGAGAATATCCATCTCCACTTGTAGCAAGACAAACCAGCGCCCTGCTTGTTCGCTGACTGTCGCGCTCAACACCTTGATCTCGCTCGTCGGCAAGTAGCCGCGCTCTTTCAATTTCAATTTACCCAAACGCGGCAGTTGAAGGTGCTTCTCGAAAATGTGGATCGCGCCCGTCAATCTGAAACTGCCCAAGCCGCGCTTCTTCGACTTGAATTTCGAGAAGCCAACTTTGCCATTGAATTTGCCTTGCTTCTTAAGTTGAACGCGGCGAAAGAAGTTATCAAACGCTTGGTCTAAATTCCGCAACGCTTCTTGCGGCGCGCACTTGCTCGACTCGTACATCCACGCTAGATCGCTTTGCTTCAAGCGATTCAATTCTTTGTGCAAATCAATCGCCGTTGGCACGCTTCGCGTCTCGTTGGCGCGATGCGATTCAATCTTGCGTGACAGTCCCCAATTGTAGGCGTAACAACCGCACCGAAAAAACGGTGATGATCTCAAATCTTGCCTCTCCCCCGATAGTGCGACCCGCCTTATAATGTCATCAAGCATGGCAAACCCGTTTGATATTCTCCCCGCCAACCTCTTCAACCTCTTCAGCACGCAAGGCATCACCACCCTTCAACGTCACTACATCGCCATTCTGCTGCGCGTTTACACTCTCGCCGAATTTAATCGTCTTGGTCTCGCGCGCGAAAATGTGATCAACGACATCGTGGATTACTTGAAAACGGAACAAGCCGAATCGGAAGTCGCCGCAGAAATGGCAGCAGAACACGGGGCTGCCGACTCGGATTCCCAAGCCGTCGGCGGTCAAACTTCCCAGTACGAATACGCCGGTTACATTCTTCGTCGTCTCCACGAAACAGGTTGGATCGAGCGCGAGCAACAAGCAAACTACAACGAGATCATCACCCTGCCCGATTACGCCTTCACCTTGCTCGAAGCCTTGCGAACCATTCAAGAACAAAAGCCGCGCGAGTTCAAAGGGCAACTCTACACCGCGCACAAATTAATTATGAGTTCGCGCAACGACGATTTCTCGCCCGCGCTGGCTCTACCGCAAGCTTACGAAAACGTGCGCCAGCTGGTGCGCGGGCTCAACGAGTTGAATCAAAACATCCGTCGTTATATTGAACGCGCCACGCGCGGGCGCGATGTGGCTGAACTTTTGCGTTTGCAATTTGACGATTACAGCCAGACTCTCGGGCCCACTTATCACGCCCTCAAAACTTCGGATCACGTTTCGCGTTATCGGCGCGACATTGTGGGCAGGTTGCAATCGTGGCAGCGCAACGCGCCATGGCTGGAACGCGCCGCCGATGATCTGGCGACACACAAACGTCTCTCACCGGCGCAAGCGCATCAAGAGATCGAACACTACATCCACTCCATCATTCACCAACTCGAATCGCTTGACCCGCTCATCGAAGAAATTGATCGCCGTCACGGACAATATCTTCGCGTCTCACTCCGCCAGATTCGTTATCAACTGATCAACGCCGACGGCAGCTTTAAAGATCGACTCGTCTCCATCGCGCGCGGACTTGCCGCGTTCCAAATGCAAGGTGAAACGTTAATGCCCGACGAGATGCCGCCACTTCACCTTCACCCGGTTCGCTCGCCCGATGCCGATAGCTTCTACACGCCGCCCAAACGTCGCGCTCCATTTGCTCCGGCGCAAGTGGTCGCGTCTGCATTACTCCCGGCAGACCTCGCCGCCCTTCGCGCAACAACCATGCAAGATGTGTTACAAGCTCTCACGCCCGACAAAGTCAATAAGCAAGTGCTTGATCTCTTCAATGGTCATCGCACACTTCATGTTAATGATCTGCCCGCAAACATCTTGAACGATATGCACCACCTCACCACCATCATCGCCTACAGCCATCATCCCGAAGTGGGATACGGAATCGAGATCGTGGACGGCGACGCAGTTAAAGTTGGCAACTACAACATCGTGCCGTTTCAACTTACTCGCCTCTCCAACATCTAACATCCAACCTCCAACTTCTAACCACCCAACTATGCCCGACATTGACTCCCTCCTCACTCCCCTCGGCTTCTCAGAAAAAGAACAACGCAACGTGCCGCGCGTCATCAACCGTTTGCTCGGCGACACATTTTTGTACCAAGACATCGAGAGTGACAAAGAAGATTATTACTTCGTCCATCGCAACCGCGCCGCCATCGAAACATTATTAGCCTTATCGGGCTTCACCCTCATGCACGATGACTACCATCGCATCTTCCAAGTCATCTCCGATTACAGCTATTGCCGTGCCCATTACAAACTCGACGAGTCGTTGATGATTGTGGTCTTGCGAAAATTATATGAAGAGCGCATGGAACATTTGAGTCTCGCCCAAGATCCCACCGTAACCATTGGCGAAGTGCGCGAAGAGTATCGCGCCATCACCGGCAAAGAACGCGATCTGGGAATCGTGCAATACGAAACACTCTTGCGCCGCCTGCGCGCCATTGGTTTGATAGATACGGTCGAGGGTCGCACCATTGATGTCCGCGCCGCCGATTCGCGTTTGCGCCTGCGCGGCTCCATTCGCTTAATCCTCCCCATCAAAACCGCCGACGAGATGGATGCCTGGCTAAGAAAATATCGCAAAGCGAGTGAAGAGGGACAACCAGAAGACGAAGAGGGTGTGATAGACTCGTGAGGTGAAAGGAGACCAAGATGGCATTAGTAGAATTGCGCCCCAACTTAATAGAACGGCTCACCAAAGAGGCAGATCGTCGCCGTAAAAGCGTTGAAGAGCTTGTCAATGAATGGTTGGAAGATCAACTCTGGCAAGATTGGCATCGCAAAATTTCTGAAGAGACAAATCAATACCAAGAGCAGCACGCCGAACTGCTGAAGAAATATCGCGGGCAATGCGTGGCGATGCGCGATGGCAAAGTGATCGATCACGATTCCGATCTACCAACGCTTCATCGGCGCGTGCGCGACAAATACGGCGACGAACCGATTCTCATGTCGCCCGTCTCTCCTATCCCGTTGCCAACATTCAAAGTGCGAAGTCCAAAACGTAAACGGGTAAACGCATGAAAGCAAAATACAACGCCGATTATTTTCCGCCAGTCCCCGCCATTCCAATTTTGTTTGGGCGAGATGGCGAAAAACCCTGGCTCGGTCCCCTTGACGCAATTCTTGATACGGGCGCGGATGCAACCATTCTGCCTCAAGAGATCGCGCATCAACTTCACTCCGTGCCTTTGGGCAAAGGAACTCTCGAAAGCCAGTGGGGACATATCCAACCGATCACCATCTATTCGATAGACATTGAAATCGCGGATCAAATTTTGCGTGGCGTGATTGTTGCCGGCGATCCTGCTTCAGATGAGATCGTTCTTGGGCGCAACGTCCTCAACAAACTCCCCCTCTTCCTTGACGGACCCAAACAGGAAGCCGAGATACTCGACGACGCAACCGCAAAACGTCTCCGTGATCGCCGTGACTAGCTCTTGATATGAACACAAAAAATCCCTCTTCTCCTTTTAAGATTAACGACTGTGTCCGTGTTAAAGATAAAACAACTTTCACCACTGAAAGCGGCAGCACCATTGATTTGAGCGGCTGGCAAGGATGGATCACCGAACTATATCCGTCCGATGAGGGCAAGCCAACCGTTCTTGTGCATTGGGACGCCGCGAC
>CAKKQG010000420.1:6557-8050 GCA_919901875.1 Anaerolineales bacterium | reverse complement strand
CCATGACCTACAAAAACCTTCCCGAATTTATTTCTGACCTTGAACAACGCGGCGAGTTGATTCGAATCAAAGCCCCCGTCTCGCGCGATCTAGAGATCACCGAGATCGCCGACCGCGTGATGAAAGGCGCGAAGGAAAAAAATAAAGCCTTACTGTTCGAGAACGTGCAAGGTTTTTCTGCGCCTGTTGCCATCAACCTTTTTGGTTCTGATAAGCGCATGTCGTTAGCCTTAGGCGTGGATGATCTCGAAGAATTGAATCAACGCTTGGCAAAGTTAGTGGATATGCGCCCGCCGCAAGGACTCGGCGCAATCATTGATCGCGCCACAGATTTTTTTGGCGTGTTGAAAGGCATTGGCTTAGGTCCAACCATTGTGAGTCATGGCGCGTGCCAAGAAGTGATCGAAAAAGAAAATCCATCGCTCGACTCGTTGCCCATCCTCAAATGTTGGCCCAACGACGCCGGACGCTTCATCACCTTGATGCAAGTGATCACCCGCGACCCGATCTCGAATGCGCGTAACGTGGGCATGTATCGTTTACAAGTGTTGAGCGAAAACAAATTAGCGATGCACTGGCAAAGACACAAGGGCGGCGCGGAACACGAGCGTAAAGCGCGTGAACTCGTAGGGGCAGGGCTTGCCCCTGCCCCCGCCCAAAAGATTCCGTGCGCCATCGTTCTCGGCGGCGACCCCGCTTCGATGTGGTGCGCCTCTGCCCCTCTTCCGCCGAACATTGATGAATATCTTTTAGCAGGTTGGCTGCGCGGCAAGCCCGTTGAATTTGTGAAGTGCCTGACTCAACCGATTGAAGTTCCGGCGAATGCCGAGATCATCATTGAAGGTTATGTTGATCCAAACGAACATGAGATCGAAGGCCCCTTTGGCGATCATACCGGCTACTACACACCCGCCGAACCGTTTCCTGTTTTTCACGTCACGGCGATCACCCATCGCAAGAATCCAATTTACCCAACAACGATTGTCGGCGTGCCGCCTGTTGAGGACGTTTATCTTGGCAAAGCCACCGAACGACTCTTCTTGCCTCTCTTGCGACTCTTCTTGCCCGAAGTGTTGGACTACCACATGCCGCCCGAAGGCGTGTTTCATAATTTAGTGATCGTGAAAATAAAAAAACGTTATCCGGGTCACGCTCGCAAAGTGATGTTCGGCGTTTGGGGGTTGGGTTTGATGATGCTGGCAAAAGCGATCTTGGTCGTGGACGAATGGGTGGACGTTCACAACATGTCGCAAGTGGCGTGGCAAGCGTTGGGCAACGTGGATTGGAGCAAAGATATTGTCGTCGTCGAAGGCGCAGTGGATCATCTTGATCATGCTTCATACCGTCACTCCTTCGGCGGCAAGATCGGCATTGACGCCACCGCCAAAACTGCGGATGAAGGCTACACGCGCGGCTGGCCCGAAGTCGTGCGGATGAGCGATGAGGTGAAGAAGAAGGTAGATAAGATGTGGAAAGAGTTGGGGTTGTAGAAG
>CAKKQG010000420.1:5254-6457 GCA_919901875.1 Anaerolineales bacterium | reverse complement strand
GGATTTGGGATTTTTCTTAATGACTTCACTCTTCAAACGCACTTACGTTTTCCTCGACATGATCCGCTTTGAGCATACGGTCTTCGCCTTGCCGTTTGCCTATTTGGGCATGATGCTCGCCGCCAAAGGCTTGCCCGCGTGGGATAAAGTGTTTTGGATCACGTTGGCAATGGCGGCGGCGCGCACGGCGGGGATGAGTCTCAATCGTTACATTGATCGCTTCATTGACGCTAAGAATCCGCGCACGCAGGCAAGACCGATTCAAGCGAGTAAAATTTCGGCGCAGGCAGTGTTGCTCGGCGCAACCATCTCGCTCATCGTTCTCGCCCTCTCAGCGTGGATGCTGAACTTAACGGCATTCGTTTTATTTCCGGGCGCCCTCTTTTTCCTTGTCATCTATTCATACAGCAAACGATTCACTTGGCTCTCGCATTTTATTTTGGGCTTCACCGATGGACTCGCACCAGCGGGCGCGTGGGTGGCGATCACTGGAACGTTTTGGCGCGTTGAAGATATTCCGGCGTGGTTGTTGCTCTTCGCCCTCACCGTGTGGATCGGCGGGTTCGATTTAATTTATGCCTGCCAAGATGTAGAGTTCGATCAACGCGAAGGACTCAAATCTATTCCGGTGAGATTCGGAATCGCCTTTGCGTTATTGCTCGCGCAAATTTGTCATGCGCTCACAGTGATCTCATTGGGGTTAGTGGGTTGGTGGTTCAATTTAGGCATTATGTTCTGGGTGGGGTTGGCGGCTATCACCGTGCTGTTCGTGTGGGAACATTCATTAGTCAAGCCGCATGATCTATCAAAAATTAATATGGCATTTTTCAACGTCAACGGGTATATTAGCCTTACTATATTTGCGGGGACGGTGATGGCGTTATTGATAAAGTGACAAGAGATGGAACTTGTTACTTTTTTTTGCGCCTCGCCAAATTAAATTTAACTGAGGAGAGTTTCAATGAAACACAAGATGATTTTTGTTTTACTCGCGCTGCTGATCTTAACTGCCTGCGCGACTCCAACGGTGACGCCGCCAACGGCTGTGCCACCGACTGCCGCCGTTCAACCCACGGTGGCGGCGACACCTGTGTCAATCAAGATCGCCATGCTGCCGATCTTGGATGCGCTGCCGTTTTATGTCGCGCAAGAAAAAGGTTACTTCAACGATCAAAAGTTGAAAGTGGAGTTTGTGCCTGTCGC
>CAKKQG010000420.1:0-5154 GCA_919901875.1 Anaerolineales bacterium | reverse complement strand
TTCAGCGCGGCGTTTGTGCAAAAGAATCCCGAAGCGGTGAAAAACTTTTTAGCCGCGTTAGAAAAAGCGGTGAAGGATGTGAACGCCGACAAGACGAAGTGGAACGACACGCTGACGAAAAATAATTTGCTCTCGGCAGCGCTCATCGGTAAATACACTTTGCCGGATTACCCGCTTGCCTCGGTGCCAAGCGAAGCGCAGTTCAAAGATGTGAACGACTGGGCGAAGGACAAAGGCATGGTGAGCAAAGATTTGGTGTATAAAGAATCAATTGATGCGTCGTATCTACCCAAGTAAGCAGTGAGCAGTAATCAGTGAACAGTAAAACAATCCGGGTGAAGAGTTACATGTCACTCGGATTGTTTTTTAAGATAGAATCGTTTCATCTACTTGAGAAAGTTGTAGGTATCGTCTCTAATCCGCTGGTCAGCTTAACTCTCGCTTTCAACGTTGTTCATACGCGTAAGCCATCACGGCCGAACCAAGTCAAAAATTTTGCATCAGGCTCAAACGCGGATTAGAAAACCCCTCTTACAATTTTTTTCTGTCACTCAAATCGCCAAGTTCTACTGTTGACTGGTCACTGATCACTATGATTACTGTTTCCGCCCTCACCTTCACATACAACACCACGCCCATCTTCCAAAACTTTAATTGGCAAGTGGCGCACGGTGAGGCATGGGCGATTCTGGGTCCGTCGGGTTGTGGAAAATCTACGTTGTTGTATTTGCTCGCCGGTTTACGCAAACCAACTTCAGGCGAAATTTTGATCGAGGGTGAAACGATCACCCGCCCCCGCCCTCGCACCGGGCTCGTGTTGCAAGATTTTGGTCTTCTGCCGTGGTCAACGTGTGAGGAGAATGTAAGTTTAGGTCTGCGCCTACGCGGCTTCTACGGACCCGATGGCAAACACGCGCCATTAGAACAAAACCACGAAGAATTAAAGAACACAAAGGATTCTTTAAATTCTCTGCGCTCTCCGCGCTCTCTGCGGTTAAATCTTTTCTCCCAACCTACCCAAGACCCCACCGTAGATTACTGGCTCAACCGTCTCGCCATCCATCCCGTTCGCGCGCAATATCCGGCGCAGCTTTCGGGTGGTCAACGCCAGCGCACCGCCATTGCCCGGACTCTCGCCCTCAACCCCGATCTGTTGTTAATGGACGAACCCTTTGCCGCCCTCGATGCACCCACACGCGAAAGTTTGCAAGCCCTCACCCTCGAACTCCGCGCCGAACAACATCTTACGACGATCACCGTCACCCACTCCATCGAAGAAGCGGCAATTCTCGGGGAGAAAATTTTATTGCTCGGCAAAACGATACAAGTGATTGAGAACCCGAATGCGGCGAAGGCTGGATATAGAAACAGCGCAGAGTATGGAGAGATGACTCAAAGGCTACGAGGGATGATGGCGATTTAAAAATCTAATCCGCTCCCGAACATCACCTACCCTTCAGTTTTCTCTCGCGCGTAAACAGAACAAGGTTGAATTTCAGAAAAACATTTATCAGCGGATTAGAGTTTCTAAAATAAAATATTTCAATCTATCACAACACTCCAAACTTTTTTCATCCTTCATAATTCACGCGAAGCGTTCATCCTTCTCATGAAACCCCGCTCCCTTCTCCTCGCCTCTCTCCTCCTCGCCCTGTTGTGGCAAGCCCTCTCGTGGCTTGTAAGTTCGGGTGTGCTGCCCATCAAAGCGCAGGCAAACATTTTGCCCGGACCTGTTGAAGTCATTCCGGTTTTCTTCGTTCAACTCGCGGGCAATCTCGGCGAGCATTTTATGGTGAGTCTGTGGCGCGTCATCGCCAGCATGATGCTCTCGGTGGCGCTCGCTGTGCCAGCAGGTTTAGCGATGGGGCAAAGCAAAACGCTCAACCGATTTTTTTCTCCATTGCTTTATCTCACCCATCCCGTCCCTAAAGTTGTCTTCGTCCCTGTTGTCGTCCTCTTCTTCGGTATAGGTGATCTGGCAAAGATCGTCGTCATCACCTTGATTCTATTTTTTCAAATTTTAGTTTTGGTGCGCGATGCCGCCGCCAACTTGCGCCCCGAACTGATTCAATCGGTGCAATCGCTCGGCGCGGGACGACGGGCATTGTTTCTCTACGTTTATCTTCCGGCGAGTCTACCTGCGGTATTGACTGCATTACGCCTCTCCGTCGGCACAGCAGTCGCCGTCCTCTACGTCGCCGAACTTTACGCCACACAACAAGGGCTCGGTTACTACATCTTCATTCAAGGCAGCACATTCTTTAATTACCCCAACATGTATGCCGGCATCATGGCAATGGCGGTCATGGGTTTAGGTTTATACTTCGCCATAGATTTTCTCGAACACAAACTTTGCAAATGGCAATTCGCAAATTGAAAGCTGGACTTACGTACCTTAATCACGAATGACTCGAATAAACGAATAACACGAATTTTTTGTTTTATTCGTCAAATTCGGAACATTCATGACATTCGTGATAAAAATTTCTGTGAACTGCGTAAGTCCAGAAAAGGAAATTTAATGAAAGATTTTTTTTGGATCGTTCTACTCGTGCTTGGCACAATTTTGATCGTCACCATTGGCGGCGGCTTGCTCATTTTGCTTGCCTACGGTTTGGCATGGCTGCTTAATCTCCTCCTGCATTTCGATCTCTTTCAAATGACTCTGTTGAGCTTAGCCGCAATCACCATCGCCGCGATCTTCCTCTTGCGAGTCGTCTCCACCATCCTTCCGTTCACTTCCGTGCCATCCGACTCGGACGATGATGAATATGAAGATGACGAAGAGGGTGAAGACGAAGAAGAGGATGATGACCAATACTCCGCTATCCCACGTTGGCGCCGCCCCCTCAGGCAAATAGATTTCTCCAACGCCCGCCCCGATGATCTCTGCCCGTGCGGCAGTGGGCGCAAATACAAAAACTGTCACGGGCGCAAACCCAAAACATGACACACCTCAGCGGCGTTGATCGCGCACACTACGTGCAAAATATGTTCGCCCGCATCGCCTCACGTTACGATGTGATGAATCGTTTGATGACGATGGGGCAAGACATCGGCTGGCGAAAAATTGTGATCCAGCGCGCGGCGTTAAGTGATCGTGATCGCTTGCTCGATCTCGGAACGGGAACCGGCGACATCGCCGCGCAGGCGTTGGCGGCATCCCCGACGATCACCAGCGTGGGCGCCGACTTTACTCTGGAGATGATGCGAGTCGGCAAATCCGATCCGAGTCGGCGCCCCATCCGATTCACTGCCAGCGATGCGCTCAATCTTCCATTCGACGACAACACATTCGATGCGATCACTTCGGGCTACTTGATGCGAAACGTCATTGACGTGCGCCGCGCCTGGGCAGAACAATATCGCGTGCTAAAAAACGGCGGGCGCGTAGTGTGCCTTGATACCACGCCGCCACCGAAAAATTTACTGCGCCCGTTTATTAACTTTCACCTGCACGTCATCATCCCTATTATGGGTCGCCTGATCGCAGGCGCGTCGGATGCTTACACCTACTTGCCCGACTCTACCGAAAACTTTCTCCCTGCCGAGACTCTCGCCAAGCGTATGCGCGAAACGGGATTTAAAAATGTGAGCTACCAAAAAGTTATGTTCGATACGATGGCAATACATTGGGGGACAAAATGATTCTTCAACCGTATTTCGTATTGCGTAATGCGTATCACAACACGGAATACGAAATACGTAATACGTTATGAAGAGACTCATTGTTGGAATAACTGGCGCCTCAGGCGCCATCTACGGCATCCGCGCCCTCGAAATGTTGAAGGGTAGCGAGATCGAGTCGCACTTGATTCTGAGTCCCGCCGCCAAAGCCACTATCGCCCAAGAAACAGATTACAAAGTGAGCAATGTGATTGCGCTCGCCTCAGTCAATCACGATCATCGTGATGTGGGCGCAAGCATCGCGTCGGGATCATTCATCACGATAGGGATGCTCATCGCGCCCTGCTCCATTAAGACTCTCTCCGCCGTTGCCAATTCTTTCTCCGCCGATCTCATGGTGCGCGCCGCCGATGTGTGCCTCAAAGAAGGTCGCCCGCTGTTGCTCATGGTGCGCGAGACTCCGCTTCATCGCGGACACATTCGACTCATGGCGCAAGCCGCCGAGTCGGGCGCGATTATTTTTCCGCCCGTGCCCGCGTTTTACAGCAAGCCAAAGACGATTGACGACATTGTAAATGGCACGGTGGGTCGCGCATTGGCAAGACTCGGAATTGAGAATGAGGCTTATACTAAATGGACAGGAATGAACAATGAAGAATGAGGCAATGAACAATGACCAAGCCCCTCTCACGCCCCAAATCTGTTCACGACACTATCAAAGAATTTCTCTCCAAACATTCGACTCTGACACTTGCCACTATCAACGTGGATGGCAAACCGCAATCCGCGCCATTATTTTTTGCCAATGACGATGACACGTTGATTTTTTTCTCCAGCCCCAAAAGCCGGCACAGCCTCAACATCGCCGAAAACGGTAAAGCCGCTGTCACGGTTCACAACGAAACGTGGAACTGGGAAGAGATTGCCGGAGTACAAATGGAAGGTGAAGTGCATATCATTCCTGTTGGGCATGCCCGCGATCATGCTTGGGAGATTTACAAGAAAAAATTTCCGTTTGTAGTGGATTTTGAAGCTGAGGTCTCGCGCAGTGAGTTGTATCGTTTTGTGCCAAAGTGGATTCGGTTGGTTGATAACAGTGTCAGTTTTGGGTATCGAGAAGAAATTAGATTGGAATGACTCATTCCCCTCAAGCCGCCCTGCGTGGCGAGCCCTCTTACGTCTGGCGCGCCGGGCAGGAACGCCGACTCAAGATGATCAAAGACCTCGCGGGTTTAGAAAACCCGCGAGGTCTGAAGATTCTTGAAAACGGCTGCGGCGTTGGCATGTATATCGGCAAACTCAAACAGTTCACGCCGTTTGTGTTTGGTTTGGAATACGAATCAGATCGCGCTGTTGAGGCGGGGAAACTTAATCCACTTTCGCTCGTGGTGTGTGGCGCGGGCGAACACTTGCCTTACTCAAATGAATCCTTTGATGTGATCCTTTCTAATGAAGTGATCGAGCATGTGCAAGATGATGCGTTGTGTATTCAAGAGATGGTGCGTGCGCTTAAACCTAATGGGCGCA
>CAKKQG010000419.1 GCA_919901875.1 Anaerolineales bacterium | reverse complement strand
AATACGGAATACGTTAGGCTTCAATAAGAATTTGTTCAGCCAGTTCTGCCCCCAGCACATGTTCGCCCGTCCCATTTTTAATTCGCACCGGTCCTTTGAACGGCGCGCGACCTACGAGCGAAATGGATGTGCCGGGAAAAAGTTGAAGCTCGGCGAAGTAGCGCAGCTTCTCCGGCGTGTGGTTGCGGATGCGGCTGATGACCGCCTTTGTGCCAATAGGAAATTGCGTCAGACTTTCATCGTTGAGGATCGGCATCACGCCGTCTTTGCTGGGGATCGGATCGCCATGCGGACATCGTTTGGGGTAACCGGCAAGTTCATCCATGCGATCTTCAAACTGATCGTTGATGGCGGGTTCAAGTCCGTGCGCGTGTGTATGCACTTCATCCCAGCTAAACTTCATCACCGTGACTAAAAACGCTTCGAGCAAACGGTGACGGCGGATAGACTTCAGTGCCTCACGTTCACCTTCGGGCGTGAGGCGCACGCCTTTATACGGTTGACGTTTGAGGAAGCCTTCGTGCGCCAGTCGGCGCATCATGCGGACAACGGCTGGCGGCGTTACATCGAGCCGCATTGCCAACGCCGTTGTGGTGATCGGTTCTTCAGTGGATGTTTGCAAGCGGTAAATTTCTGCCAGGTATTCGCTGCGGGCGTGGGTGATCGAATCGGCGGCATCATCTTGATCGTGATCTTCGATCACTGCTGCCGGGGTGGAGCCGTTCAATCCGCATAAGCCTTTGGTCTTGATATTATCGAGGGTCATCGCTATTATTATCCCAAAATTATCCGATTTACAACAGAGAGGTGTTTATGGATGTCTTTGAAGCAATTCACAATCGGCAATCGGCGGCGAAGATCAAAGCCGATCAACCCGTGTCGCGTGATCTTATAGAGAAGTTGCTCTCGGCGGCGGTGCAAGCGCCGAATCATCACAAAGTGAGACCTTGGCGATTTGTGGTGGTGAGCGGCGACTCGCGCCAAAACTATGGCGAGGTGTTGGCGACTGCGCTTCGCAAACGGAAACCTGATTCCACCGAAGAGGCGATCAAAGTTGAACGCGAAAAACCATTGCGCTATCCGGCAACAATTGTGGTCGGCGTTGACAAGCCAAGTGATCCCAAAGCCAGCGAATTGGAGAATGTGATCGCGGTGGCGGCGGCGGTTGAGAATCTGTTGTTAGCGGCGCAGGCCTTGGGGTTGATCGGGATGTGGCGCAGCGGAAAGGCGGCGGAAGATTCCGAAGTGAAAGCCTTCTTCGGCTTCGCCCCCGATCAACTTATGATCGGCTTCATTCATATCGGCTACCCGGAGAAGTTGGATCCCGTCTCGCGCCCGTCGTTTGAAGATCGCACGATGTGGATGGAATGAGAATGA
>CAKKQG010000418.1 GCA_919901875.1 Anaerolineales bacterium | reverse complement strand
ATCAGGCTGACGACAAACAGAACGGCGGCGATGAGGAAGACGGGCGGCACGGCGAGTCCGATTAAGCCGGTGAGCAGGGTGACGATGAAACATCCAAACGCTCCGGCGGCGATGATGCCTGCCCACAACCATGCGGCTTTGGGTGAGGCGCGCAGTTTGCCATTGATGTGACCACTCTGCCCGTTGATCATCACGCGATGAATTTTTCCGTCGTCGTCCTTATAGGCTGTCGTGTAAACGGGCAACAAGAGTTGAGTCCAATTTAAATTTTGATAGTCGCCGTTGAATTTAAACTCTTCGGTGTGTTGGGCGTCAGAGGCGAGTTGACAATCGTGTGCGGCGAAATGGTTGAGTCCGCTTTGGGCAAACGACCAGGCTGATTCGGGGGTGAGAGTCGGCAGGCGCACCGATGAATCGGTTAACGCTTCAACGGAATACGGCTGCGCGGCGTCCATTTTGTACTCGCCTAATGTTTTCATCAGCGCGTCGTGATCTTCAGTTGCCGGGACGGCGATGTTTTCGTACTCGCGTTCCAATGTTCCGGCGCGCGGCTCCCAACGAATGCGCGTTTTGGTGATTTGTTGAGTCTTCCATTGACCGCTCGAAAAATTTTCTTGCGAACTGACCACTTGATAATCGTATCCGGCTTGCGCTTGCCACGCGCCGTTCACTTTTCCATCCACGAGGAACATGGGGATGTAAGTTTTGCGAAGGCGCGAGCGCAGTGTTTGCGTGTTGAGTTCGGAGGGGCGCAGCCACACTTTCTCTAACCATTTGCTTAACGCGTTTTCAACTTGTGTGGCGTTAATGTTGAACGGCGCAACAAGCTCGGGCGGTTCAGGTCGAAGCCGCGCGCCTTGAGGTGAGAGTTTAGCGGCGAAACAGTTGGGGCAGGTGTCGTTGATTCGGTTTTGGGGGACGAGGTAAGCCTGTCCGCATTTGGAGCAGCCAGCCGCTTGAAGAGTCGTTCCCCATGTAGAGTCGGTATCAGTCATAGTTAGTGGGCGTATAGACTTCGGAAGTTTTTAAAACTTCCGAAGTCTTAGTGATCAAGAATCCAACGTTGTTCCACTTGATCGTTGTTGCCGATAAAAGATCATATAGTAGTGCCGCGTGAGTTCGCATCCGAACAAAATATTTTGGCTGGTGAAGAAAACCCAGAGCATGAGGGCGAGCGGACCGGCGATGCCTTTGTATTCTGCGCCGACGATGCCGCCGACAAAATAGGCGACGATGAGGCGCACGAATTCATTGGCGATAGAGATGATGAATGCGCCGGGCAGAACGGCTTGCCATGGCACATGACGCGGCGCCATGTAACGATAGAGCAGGACGAGCGAAATAAAACCGAGCAGGATCGGAACGATGAAACTCAAGACGAAGGTCATAATTTGACCGGCGACAATGGCGGCGGCGCCGCGCCGTTGGATGTTGAAGAGGGCGTTGGAGATGAATGTGTTGATCAGAAAAATGACGGTGATGAGCAAGAGAACCCACAACGAATTGAATCGTCCGCGCAGTAGAGCTTTGATGGCGGCGCGAAAACCGGAATTGAGTCGGGCGTCTTCTTTGAGCCGCCAGATGCGGTTGAACGATGAGTCGAGTTGATTGAACACACCCGACCCACTCCACAGAAGCGAAATGATTCCGAGTCCGTTGATCACTGTTTGGTTTTTGCCGAGCTCGGGCAAAAGAGTCGAAAGCCACACAC
>CAKKQG010000417.1 GCA_919901875.1 Anaerolineales bacterium | reverse complement strand
ACGCATCATCCCTTCGGTCACGCATCACGCTTCACGTATCACTCATCACTCATCACGCCTCTCCAATCTCTAATCTCCTCTTCTCATGACCCTCATCTCCTCCCTCGCCCGTCACGCCGAATCAATCCCCGATCAACTCTTCACCCGCATCGTCAAAAAAGGTGTGGTCGAAAAAACGCGCACGTTTGAAGAATCATATATGTGGGCTTTGCAGTGGGCTTCACTGTTTAGCTATTGGAAAATCCGTCACGACTCAACCGTCCTCATCGCCCTCCCCAACTGCGACGCCTTTGCGGGCGCGTATTTTGGCGCGCTCATGTCGGGCGCAGCCCCCGCGCCCATCGCGCCCATTCGCAAACTCGATCCAAATGATCCGTATATTAAAACCATCGTCGAGCGAATTAAATTCATTAACGCCAAAGCCATCGTTGTCCCTTCTGAACAGAGCGAGATCGTGACGTGGGATGAATTTAAAGATGTCGTCGTCATCACCGAACAACACGCCGAATCTTCAATCGGAGTCGGCGTCGCGCACAGTTCACTTGACGATCTTGGATTGATTCAATTTACATCAGGCACGTCGGGTAAACCCAAAGCCGTTATGCTCACTCAACGCGCCCTCATTGCCCAACTGGAAATGCTTAAGCACGCGCTCCAGCTTTATGATCGATTCAAAGATTGGGGAGTATCGTGGCTGCCGCTTTTTCACGACATGGGTCTCATCGGTTTTCTGCTCACGCCGATGTATACCGGCGGCAGCGTGACTCTGCTGCCCACCGAAGAATTTATTTTTCGTCCGAGTGCCTGGCTGAAAGCAATTACAGAATACAAAGCGACTATCACGGGTGCGCCGCCATCCGCTTATGCGCTGTGCGCCAAAAGAATCAAAGACGCCGAAGCAGCACAATACGATCTCTCTTCAATTCGCGTCGCGCTTGTCGGGGCAGAGGCGGTCACGCGCGAGAGTCTGGATCAATTTGGTAAAAAATTTTCCGCCGCCGGATTCCGCGCCACCGCGTTTATGCCCACTTACGGTCTCGCCGAAAATTGTTTGGCAGTCACCATGCCGCCGCTCGATCACGAACCACAGTTCGATCAAATTAATTTTAGAAAAATGGCAGATGGGATCGCCGAATCTTCAGGCGAAGGAGAGACTCGCTTTTTCGCAAACGTTGGACGCCCACTACCGAACACCGAAGTCACCATCCTTGACCCTAGCGGTCGCCGCCTCGCCGAGCGGCGCATCGGCGAGATCGTGATCAAGTCACCCTGTTTGATGAAAGGCTATTACAACGATTTACGAAATACGCAATACGCAATACGTGACGACTCACTTTACACTGGCGACCTCGGCTATCTCGTCAACGACGATCTCCACATCACGGGTCGCCTCAAGGAAATGATCATCGTCGGCGGGCGCAACTATTATCCGGATGACGTGGAACAACTGGTGAATGCGGTTGACGGCGTCCGCGCCGAGCGAGTCGTCGCCATCGGCGTTGACGATGTGGAGAACGCTACCGAGAAATTAATCGTGTTAGCAGAAACAGACAAAGCCGAATCAAGTGAACGCGATGCGTTGCGAATGGCGATTCGGCAAACGTTGATTGACGCCGGTTATCCTGTGGGCGATGTCGTCTTGCTCAAACCAAAATCTATTCACTCCACGCTCACCGGCAAACCACAACGGTTAGAAATTAAACAACGTTATCTCAATGGAGAGTTTTCAATGAACAATGAACAATGAGACAATGAACAAAATCTGGCTTCATTGTTCATTGTTCATTCTTTCATTGTTCATTTTTATTTCGTGTCCATCTCTTTCGCCCTCCTCGGTCACCCCGCCAACTACGATCATCTTGATCATCTTCTGCGTCAACTGCGCCCCGACCTCACGCCTGAACACACTGGCACGAGTCCTGAAGGCGTGGCGCAACTGTTTGAGCTCGTCCCGTCGTATGCCGAGAAAGCAACGCTCAACGTTGCCCCAAACGTAAACGGCAAATTGATCGTCTGCACCTTTTTGCCGGATCGTTTGACCACACCCAAGCAATTTGCAACGGCGCATCACAAAACGCGCGATGCGTGTCAACTCGCCAGAGAACTCGGCGCAAAGATCGCCGGGCTTGGCGGTTTCACTTCGATCACGATGGCAGGCAAACTCAACACACTCTCCGCTGAACTCGACATCGCCCTCACGTCGGGCGGCAGCCTCACGTCGGCGTTGGCGTTGGCGCAAATTGATTCACTGTTAGAGAAGTTAAGATTAAAGATTAAAGATCAAACGGTTGCGATTTTAGGCGCGAGTGGCGAGATCGG
>CAKKQG010000416.1 GCA_919901875.1 Anaerolineales bacterium | reverse complement strand
ATCCCCATCAGCAAGCCGCTTACGCCGAAGATGATCATCGAGAGAAACATGATTCGCATCAAGTCAACGGTGATGGCTTGGGTGGCAGAGTCGAAGCCCGGAGCCAAGATGAATTTGACTAAAAGCGGCGCGGCAGTGGCGGCGACAGTAGCGATCAGCGAGAGGGCGATTAGCAAATTATTTGTGATCGCACTCGCCAATCGCCAGGCGTGAGGGCGATCATTCTTCTCGATCAATTCGGCGAAGAGTGGGATGAAGGCTGACCCCAACGCGCCGCCTGCGAGGATGTTGAACAAAAGATCGGGGACGCGAAAGGCGGCGAAGTAAGCGTCAAGTTCCGCCGATGTGCCGAAGGCGCGATTGATGATGACTTGGCGGAGAAGACCGAGCAAGTTGGCGACGACGAAGCCCGCCATGACGACGGAGGCGTTGCGAAAGAGACGTTGCATGAGCGTGGATTTTAAACGAAAACGGCGAACTGTGTTCGCCGCTTTAAGTGACGAGAGCTCAGGACGCCGACCTGAGCTCTCTTCAAAGGAGGAGAAGAAGAGATTTACCCTTCATGCTCAGAAGTTTAGCACCAACTTTCTAGAATGCCATGATCACACGCATACGCTAAACCTACGCCTGCCCTACGTTAGATGCTAAGAGTTCGGCTGGTATACTTCGCGCGTGCGTTTTCTAATTCGCCCTTCATCTTTCGTCATCCTCTCTCTTCTTCTCGGCGCGTTTCTTCGCTTTCATCAACTTGGGGTCGTGCCGCCCGGCTTGCATTATGACTTTGCGGCGAATGCTATCTTCGCCAACGAGATCGCTTTCAACAATTGGCGCGAGGTGTTCATCACCGCTTACACCGGCAAAGAGGTTTTATTTTTTTATACGGCAGGTCTGCTCTTTAAATTGATCGGATCATCCATCTTTGCGCTTCAACTGACAGCGGCGATCTACGGAATCTTGGGGATCGCCGCCGTTTATTTCGCGGCGCGGCAGATGTTCGACGACGACCCGGATGCCGCTTGGATAGCGGCCTTTGCCGCCGCCATTCTCGCCTTCAGCTTTATGCATCTAGTGTGGTCGCGTTATGGCGAGCGGGTGACCACGCAGCCTTTTGTGCAGGCGATGGCGATTGGGTTTTTGTTTCGGGGTTTAAATCTTCACCGCAGAGAACGCAGAGATCGCGGAGATTTAAAAAAGGGTTTTCTTTCTGCGCTCTCCGCGAACTCTACGGTTAATATGATCTTGGCGGGTCTCTTCACCGGTCTTGCCGCCTACACCTATCTCTCCGCGCGGCTCTTTCCCATACCTGTCGCTTTCGTTTTGCTCATTGCCTTGTTTGTTAACAAAAATAAAAATTTACTAATTACTAATTACTTCTTACTCTTCATCTCCGCCCTCCTCATCTTCGCCCCTCTCGGTTTTTTCTTCTTCCAACACCCCGAAACTTTTTTCGTCCGTTATAGCCAAGTGATCGTTAAGGGCGATGAAGGTGATCTACTCTGGCGCGGCATCACGGGCGCACTCGGCATGATCTTTGTATCGGGCGAGCCTTACGACCGATTCAACATTCCGCTTAAACCGATCTTTGATCCAGTGATTGGCTTCTTCTTCTTCGTCGGGTTAATCAAAGTGATCAGCGATCAGTTAGCAGTGATCAGTCGTTGGCGTTTTGCGCTCCGCAATCCGCAATCAGAAATCAGTAATCAAAAATCTCTAATCTCCAATCTCTTCCTCCTCATTTATACCCTCACCTTTTTTCTCCCCACCGCGCTCTCCGTTCACGACATCTTCCCCTCTAACGTGCGGGCGATGGGTGTGATGTCGGTGTTGACGATCTTCCCGGCGATTGGCATCGTAGTAATTGGTAATTGGGTGATTAGCAAATGGCGCGTCCGCAAAGAATCATTGTTCGTTGTTTCATTGTTCATTGTTCATTCTTCATTGTTCATTGTCACTTTCAACGACTACTTCAACCTCTGGGCAAAAGCACCCTCTCTCCATTACGCCAACGACACCGACCTCGTCAACGCCGCACTCTGGCTCAACGCCCAAGACATACACGACACCAACATATATTTTTCGGCGATTCATTATCGCCATCCCACGGTTGCTTATCTCGCCCGCGATTACGCAAACATCCGTTGGTATTTTGGCGCGAATGCCCTCGCTATCCCCGAAGGCAAATCGCTTTACGTCTTTCCACATTCCGAGCCGATGATCGCTGAGTGGATTGAAAAATGGAATCCCGTTTACGCACCGACGAGTCCCGATGGCACGCCCGACTTCCGCGCTTATAAATTCGATTCGCCGCCACCGTTGATTAACTTCGATCCGATGAACGCCAACTTCGCCAACATCATCGAGATCACGGGGATGCGGACAGCCGCACCCAATGCCGTTGATCTCAAGTTGCGCGTCCTCAATTTGCCTGATCGCGCCGATTATCGTTTAGTGGCTGATCTGGTTGACGCACGCGGCTTCCGTTGGACTCAAACATACAACGACTCGTATCCTTCGGAACAATGGCAGGCGGGCGAAACGATCTTGTTGCGTTTGAAATTTGAAGATCAGGTTGGGCGACCCAAAGGCAACTACAAAATTTACCTTTCGTTTTACTCACCCAGCGACAAGGCAAGCCTTTCTGTCATCACCCAATCAGGCACAGCCGCTTACGCGATTCTGAATCAGGTCTCAATCTCCAATCTCCAATCTCCAATCTCCAATCTAGTCACGCCTCTCGTCACA
>CAKKQG010000415.1 GCA_919901875.1 Anaerolineales bacterium | reverse complement strand
TATCTGCTTGCCCGCAGAAAACTATACGCAAGTTGAACGACTCACCTTCGCTTTGCAAACGGAATCGGTGCGAGTGCGGTTGGTGCCGGATTTTCTTAAATTGGTCATGGTAAAATCCAGCGTAGATTTGGTTGGCGGCATCCCCTTGATAGGTTTGCGTGAGCCGCGCATAGATGGATCACTGTGGGCAGTCAAACGAATTTTCGATCTTGCCGTGACCCTGTGTGGCATGATCATCGCCTTACCCTTAATGGGGCTGATTGCTTTGGCGATCAAGCTTACCTCAGCCGGACCCATCCTCTTCACTCAACCGCGTGTCGGTGAGAATGGAAAAATTTTCGGCATGTATAAATTCCGCACGATGGTTGCCGGTGCGGAGAATAAAGTGAACCAAGAAACGTTTGAAAAGCGCCCCGACGATCCACGCGTGACGACGTTGGGGCGTTTTCTGCGCCGCACCAGCCTGGACGAGCTGCCGCAGATATTCAATGTGTTGAAGGGCGAGATGAGTCTGGTGGGTCCACGCCCGGAGATGACCTTCATCGTAGACAAATACGAACCGTGGCAGAGGCAGCGGCTGGCGGTGCCACCGGGTATCACCGGTTGGTGGCAAGTGAGTGGGCGCAGCGATCTGCCGATGCACCTCAACACACAATACGATCTCTATTACATCCGCAACTATTCCATCCTGCTCGATCTAAAAATTCTGTGGCGCACGGCGGGCGTGGTGATCAGAGGTAAAGGAGCTTACTGAAAATCTCAAATCCCAAAATCCCAACTCCCAAATTTGGAGTTTGGATTTTTGAAGTTTGAAGTTCACCAGTGAAGTTGTTATGAAAATAATCTCAGTCTTTGGCACTCGCCCCGAGGCAGTGAAGATGGCGCCCGTCGTGGCGGAGTTGCGAAAACACAAAAGCGTTGAGTCGAAAGTTTTGGTGACGGCGCAGCATCGTGATATGTTGGATCAGGTGTTGGATGTCTTTGATATTAAACCTGATTATGATCTCGACGTGATGCAAGACAACCAAACGCCCACGGATGTTGCCGCCGAAGTACTTAAACACATTCAACCCATCTTCCGCCAAGAGCAGCCCGATTGGATTTTGGTGCAGGGTGATACGACCACCGTGTTAGCCGCCTCACTCGCCGCGTTTTATTCGCGTGTCAAAGTGGGTCACGTTGAAGCCGGTTTGCGAACACATGATCGTTATAATCCGTTCCCCGAAGAGATCAACCGCGTCTTAGCCGATCAACTTTCTGATCTGCATTTTGCGCCGACAGAGACATCGAAGAAAGCGTTGCTGCGCGAAGGCATTGAGGCGAAACGCATCCACGTTACAGGGAACACCGTCATTGACGCGCTGAAGTTTATCGTCGCCCAACCGTTCAACGGAACTCTGCCGCCATACCCCGCCGATAAAAAATTGATCCTCATCACCGCGCACCGCCGCGAAAATTTTGGCGAGCCGTTTGCGGATATGCTGAGGGCGATGAAGAATTTGGCAGATCGCGGCGACACTCATTTAATTTATCCCGTGCATCCGAACCCCAATGTGAAGAATGCGGCGCACGACGTATTGGGGAAACACCCGCATGTGACGTTGTTGCCGCCGATGGATTATTTTTCTTTTGCTCATCTCATGGGCAAAGCGCATTTGATATTAACTGATTCGGGCGGCATACAAGAGGAAGCGCCGGGTTTGGGCGTGCCGGTTTTGGTGATGCGTCACGTCACCGAGCGCCCCGAAGCGGTTGAGGCTGGCACGGCGAAATTGGTGGGGACGGATACAGAGGTTATCACTCGCGAGGCGGCAAAACTTCTGGATGATTCTGCCGCGCACGCGAAAATGGCGAAGGCAGTGAATCCGTTTGGCGATGGTCATTCGGCAGAACGGATCGTTAAAATACTTTTAGATCACAAGGAGTAAAAGTAATTAGTAATTGGTAATTACCAATTACTAATTACTGATCTGCGAATGTCAAACTTCAATTGGTCAAC
>CAKKQG010000414.1 GCA_919901875.1 Anaerolineales bacterium | reverse complement strand
TCATCCGCCGCATCTACGTTTACGTTGTATGTTTTATCAGTTTGCAATTGCTCATTGCTTCTATCAATGCCATGATCGGCGGGTTCTTGCAGCGCATACTAGATCGCAATGATGATTTTCTCGGCTGGTTAATTTTTCAAATCGCCACGATCATCGTCGCCGCGCCGTTTTTTATTGGGCATTGGGTCTGGGCAGAAGTCTCGGCGCGCAAACAAACCGATGAACGCGATAGCCCCATCCGCCGTTTATATTTATATGTGACGATGAGCGCGTTCTTGATCTATATCATCGTTGCCGCCGTCAACGGCATTCAATCGCTTCTCTCCCCAGCTTTTGCCGTCTCCACTTTCGCCAAACAACTTCCTACAATTCTCAACAGCATCGTCACCGTGATTGCCACCGGAATTTTGTGGCTGTATCACCGTGTCATCACGGTGCAAGATGAGAAGGCAACAGCCGAGTCGAGTCACGGCGGCTTGGGGTTGATCAAATATATTTATCGCCTCATCTTTAGCGCAACAGGAACGGTGTTGTTAATGGTGGGTGTGTTCGGCGTGTTGTATGTATTGCTGAGTCCGCCTGCGGATCGCACGCTCTCCGATCTCCCCAAGTGGATCGCGTTATTGATCGTCGGCGGGTTCGTCGTCATCCCATTTCAATTTTTCTTGCTCATTGATCCTGACTCAAAAGAGAGTTCGCGCGAGGCGTTGAGTTGGCTGTACTCGGTAGCTTTCGGCGCGATAGGTTTGTTGTTCACCGTCAGCGGAATGCAATTGATTCAGAGTTGGCTGTTTGCCCGTTGGAATGGCGACACATCTTCGCTGTTGCCTTCGGCAGTGAGCTCGTTAGTAGTTGGCGTGCTAGTTCTCATCTATCACGAAGTGTTGCTCTATCGCGTCCGTAATGAAACGCTAAAACTTTTGCGTTGGTTGTACGGCTACGTGGTAAGCGCGGTTGGAATGATCGGTATTGTGGTCGGGGCGATCACGATCTTAAGGTGGGGCTTCGATGCGGTGGCAGGTAGCCGCTACCGCATCCCCGATGTGGCGGCGTGGTTGATCATCGGCGTGATACTGTGGGGCTACTATCGTTTCATCGTGATGCCGATCAGCGCAAAACCTATGGGCGTCTTGCAGCGACTCTACGTCCTCAGCTTCAGCGGCTTGGGACTCACCTTAGCAACACTCGGATTGATCGGCCTGCAAGAGTGGTTGTTCTCGCGTTTGCTCGGCAACAGTGTGGCGCGTTTGCCCGATGCGCTGGCGATGCTCATCACGGGCTTGCCGTTGTGGTTAGGCTTTTGGGCGTCGGCGCAAATTCGATTCGCCAACGGCGGCGACGAAGAACAAAAATCTGATCTTCGCAAAGCGTATCTGTATGTTGTGATCTACATCGCCGTCAACACAGTTGTCATCACAACCGCTCTGCTCATCAATGGCACACTGCGCGTGCTGTTGCGCTTGCCCACCGAAGGCGGCTTGGGATTGTTGTTAGCGATCATCATCGCCGCATCAGCCTTGTGGGCTTATCACGCTTTTGTTTTGCGCTCCGATATTAAACGCGCCGGCGAATCAAAATTACAAAGCGGCATGGAACGGCTCTATTGGTATGTCATCGCCGCCGTTGGTTTGTTGGCGTTAGTGGTTGGCTTAGCGGGCGATGTCAACGTATTCGTGCGCTCACTCCAAAAAGGATTCGACGCCGCGCAGCGCGAACAATTGGCAGGCTTCACCGCAATGTGGTTAGCCGGTTTGCCGGTGTGGCTCATGGGTTGGATTCCGGCGCAGCGCCGCGCCCTGCGTGACGACGACCTCGGCGCGGATGCGCGTCGCTCGATCCTTCGCAAAATCTATCTTTATTTTTATTGGCTCAGTTCTGTTCTGGCAGTGCTGTTCAATGCCATTGCTATCGTCTATCAACTGCTAGCGTTTTGTTTGTTCTTAGGCACGTTGGTCAACTTCCTCGACACCATTACTAATTTGGGGCAATCCATTGGCTTCACCGTCATCGGCGCGGTGTTGTGGGCGTATCACTTTTTTGTTTTGCGCGGCGACAATACGTTTACCAAACTCGAACAAGAAGCGGTTGAGCAAAAAGATTTAGAAGCGTGGCAGACTCTTCGGGTGATTATTATGAGCGAAGGTGATTCATTCGCCACAAAGATTCAAGATGAATTAAAAAAACTACTCCCGCACCTCACGCCTGAAATTATCCGTTTCCCCATCGCGGATGCCGACACCGAATCCAAACTTGCCGCCGCGCACGCTATCGTGGCACCTTGGACTCTGGCGCAACAGACTCACATCGCCAACTCGCCCGCGCATAAGATCATCGTGCCGACTCCGCTCAAAGGTGGAACGTGGATCGGACTCTCGCAAATGATGAACCGCGAAGTTCAAATCGCGCAAGCCATTCGCGGAGTGGCGCAGAAGAAAAAACTTCTCGAATCGGCGACGAAGGCTTGATGTCAGTATAATATCCCTCATGCCCTCTCACCTCATCGGCAAAACAGTTTGCGGTTACAAATTAAACGAGATCATCGGCGAGAGCAAGTTGAGCGCCGTCTATAAAGGTCACGATAAAAAATCGGGGCGTGATGCGGCGATCAAAGTCGTCGCCAATTCTGTTTTAGATGAAGCCGGGATACGATCGCGCTTCATCAGCACGGCGCGGGCGCGCCTCAACTTGCAGCATCCTGCTTTGCTGCCCATTGAACACTTTAAAGAAGACGAGAACTTTGTTTACCTTGTTATGCCATTGATGCAAGAGAGTCTGGTAGCGGCATTAAAGCATGGCGCATTTTCACCAGAAGAAATCAAGCGTGTGGTAGCAGTGATCGCTGAGGCATTAGACTTCATGCACACTCAAGGCTTTGTGCATCGCGGAGTCAAACCCGGCAACATCTTTGTCAATTCTGAAGGGGACATCTTGCTGGCAGATTTCGGCATCGCCAAATGGATCGATCCTGAAAATCAACACGCCAGCCCCGAACAAGGACGCGGCGAATCCGGCGATCACCGTTCCGATATTTACTCGCTCGGTGCGCTCACTCAACAGATGTTAGGCGATGCGTCATCACCGGCGATCTCGAAAGCGATTGCCCCGAATGCCGATGATCGGTATCAAAGCGCGGGTGAGTTCGCTCGCGCCTTGGCAAATTCTACGATCCAAAGCGGCGCGCGTGGGGCGGCATCACCTACGTCAACGCGCCTCGTGTGGGGGCTTCTCATCAGCGGCTTGGTGCTGGCGTGCGTGTTCGCTTCCGCCGCCGTAGCGGTTTCTTATTTCGTCCTGCAATCCCCCAAGTGATCCTTGAATCAAAAGCGGCGTAGTCAGTGACTACGCCGCTTAATTTTTAATCGTCATTGCGAGCGTTCTTCGCAGAGCGGAAAGCAATCTTGGTCGCGCTTTGAGATTGCTTCGCGCGAAAAACACGCGCCTCGCAATGACGATCTCACTCTTTTGGAGTCTTGCTCACTTCCCACACACAGGCATCCGCGCCCATTGAGCGCGAAGCGGTTTGCTTGACCTCGGCTTCTTTGCCGCTCAACCAATGCACGCTCTCCAACAACACGCCGACATGGATCAGACACATCGGTTCGGTTGATTGTTTGCCCGCGCAGTTGGCGCACTCCGGCATGATCATCGCAATCGTCGCTCCGCGATCTTCAATGCGCCCGGTGTAATTGGAAGCGCCATACACTTTACGAAAGCCGTCGTTCATCGCGTCGAGACCCACTTTGATTTGCATAGGATAGGGCAGCACTTTTGCGGCGAGCAACGCGGCGACGCCGAAGATCGCGCTTTGTTGGTCAATGCCGTGCTTGGCAGAGAGTCGCCCGACGCGATACGCCATGCTCTTGCCCGCGCGCCCAAAAAAATTTAGCAGACCGGCGTTCAAACTGGCGTATTCGCCAAAAGTGATCGTGCCGCCCGGCTTCAACACATCGGCTGGATAATTTCCGACGAACCGCTCCAACTTGGCGTCGCGCAACACCACGCCCATGCCTTTCGCGCCCACCACTTCTTCGGCGGCGAGCAGCGCCCAACGCATATAGGCATCCACAATTTTTAAGTCAGCAACAGGATCAGGTTGAGGTTTGTTCTTAATTTCCATGTGCGTCTCCTCTTATCTACCGTATTGAGATCGATGACAAGAAAAGTTTATCTTGTCCATCGGCTAAAGTCAATCGCGCGCCACTAGCCACATCGTATAAGCCAACCGCCAATTGGTAGTTGCCGCGCGGCAAGTCGAGCGGCAAAAAGATTCCATGATTGTCGCGCACGATCTCACCTGGTTTCCACATCGTGGTCAACACCAAACCGCCTACGGGTTCGCCATCGTGCTGT
>CAKKQG010000413.1:8568-13645 GCA_919901875.1 Anaerolineales bacterium | reverse complement strand
CGGTTGGCACGTTAGTGGATTGGAATTCGGCGACAGTAACGGTGGCGAACTCCGGTAGCACCGCACAGGGCGAGCCGATCACGGTAACGGTAACGACCAGCTATCAACTATTGACGCCCTTTGTCGGGACGATTGTTGGAAGCCAAACACTGCCTCTGAGCGCGTTATCGGTTGCAACAATTACGGCGCCTTAAGGAGCCGCGAATTATGAAATCAACACAACACAACAACGGTGAAAATGGGCAAGTGATCGTCCTGATGGCATTGCTGATGATCATCTTGCTGGGCTTTGCCGGTTTGGCAATTGATGGCGGCAACGTGCTGACACAACGGCGGCGCGGGCAGAACGCGGCAGATAATGCAGCGCTGGCATATGCTCTCAAACGGAATCTAGGTCAAAATGATTCGACAGGGGCGACTGCGATGAATACCATATTGTCGTCAAATGGATACGTGAACGGGCAAGCGAATACTTCCACCAGTTATTCGACGACGACATCGTCTAGCGGCGGAACTGTCACTTTAGTTTTGACCTCTACCGTGCCAACCGCCTTCATCCATATTGTTTACAACGGTCCGGTTCAATACACCGTCCAAGCGCAAGCCCAATGGATTAGCAGCATCGCCCCGATGGCGGGCTTTGCGATTGTGGGCATGAGCAATTGTGCCGCCGTCGGCGGCAACACTATTGACGTGACCGGTGGCGGCAACAGCGGCGGCATCAATGTGCATAACGGAGATATGTTTGTCAATTCGACAGAGACTAACTCCTCTAATGATTGCGCGATAGATCCACCGACCTCGGCGAACAACACGGGTATTACGGTTGATAACGGATTCAGTATTGTAAGTGTGGGTGGCTATAACTACTCTGGCGTGCAAAATATGACTCAACCCATTACGACGGGTTACAACAACGGTGTGCCTATCACCGATCCTCTCGCCGGTTTATCGGAACCGACATGCACCAGCAACGGCACAAGCGCAAACGGAGTCTATCAACCGGGCAACTGGAACGGCAGCAACTTGGGGGCTGGCACATTCCAACCCGGAATTTATTGCATCACCGGCGATCTAACGTTATCGGGACAGAATGCAATAACGGCGAATGGCGTTGTGTTGTACTTCATCAATGGCGGCATGAGGTTTACCGGTCAAGCCGGCATCACCCTCAGCGCGCCCACCAGTTCAAATTGTCTTGGCACTTTTCCAGCAACATCTGCCTCATGCACCTATCAAGGCATGGCGATTTTTGTTGCCCGAACCAACACCAGCACTATTGAGATTCGCGGCAACGGCGGCAGTGCTGTCACCGGCACCATTTACGGGCTGAGTGCCACAGTGCAAGCGCGCGGCGGCGGCTCTGACGGAACAAACGTCAATTGCCCCAACCTGCCGAACAATGAAGAGACGTGCATCATTGGGCAAGTGATCGCCGCTCATGCCTACGGCAACGGTAATGGCAGTCTGGATGTTACCTATCAAGAGCCTGTCGTCTATCATCCGCCGCCGACGATTCGATTAACCAAATAGACTGGACTTACGCAGCTCACAGAAATTTTCATCACGAATGTCACGAATGTTCCGAATTTGACGAATAAAACAAAAGGAAAATTCGTGCTATTCGTTTATTCGAGTCATTCGTGATTAAGGTGCGTAAGTCCAAATAGAATCAAACAGGGTGTGCCGCAGATGACACACCCTGTTTTTTTATTTCGTTCAACGTACGATTAACGCCGCCGCTTGGAGACGACGGCAACCCCGATCACTGCGCCGATGCACAGCATGATTAAATACCCTGTCATCGTTAGCCAGCGGTTGGTAAACAAACCGGGGCTCATCCAATTGAGAAATAACAGCACGGAAAAATTCCCCAGAGCGATGATCACTCCGGCTGCCAGCGCCACTTCTAAACGGCGGGCTTTAATTCCGCCCACGATGCCGCTAGCCAACGCTCCCACGAAAGGCAGCCATGACAAAAGCAAATAGACGCTCAGGCTCCATAACAGCGTGCGCCACAATAGACTCCAATCTGCTTTCTCAACAACTCGTATATCGGCGGAAGTTAAATCGGAAATTGTGACTTTGGTCTGCATTGATAAAAATCGCTTTGAGGATAAGATAGGGATATTGTATGTGGAACTCTCTATTTCGATTCGCATTAAAAATATTCCTCACATAATCGGCACATCCCTGAAACTTCATTGATACTGGGTCATAAGCAATGGTTAAACTGTTCCGATATTTTCTTGCGCCTCTCATCTTGTTGATGTCGTGTATTGGCACGACTCAAGGGGATTAAATAAAAAGACCCGAAGGGTTTATAGAACCCTTCGGGTCTTGGCAGTTTTACGCCGCCGTTTCAGACTTGCGCCCGATGAAGCGCCCCCACTCTTGGTTCTCCCACACCACCAACAATGGCGCGGCATTAAAGATCGAAGAGTAAGTGCCGCTGATCATGCCGACCAACAACGTCACGATGAAGTGTTGAATTGTCACGCCGCCAAACAACGCCAGCGCTATCAGCGTGAAAACAATCGTCAACTGTGTGTTGAGTGAACGATCCAGTGTTTGGATGATCGAATGATTGATGAGCGACTCATATGTCGCGCGGCGATACAGCCGTTGATTCTCGCGCACACGATCAAAGACCACAATCGTGTCATGCACCGAGAAGCCGATCACGGTCAGCAGCGCGGTGAGAAACAGCGAATCAATTTCCCAGCCTAAGAATTTTCCGAAGATGGACGCAACGCCGATGACGACTAACACATCATGCAGCATTGCCGCAATGGCGCACACACCATAGCGGAAGGCATGAGGGATGCCCCAAAAGGCGTAAGTGATGTAAAGCAGAATGCCGATTGCCGCCAAACCAACCGCAATCGCCGCCTTCTGAGTCACTTCGGCGCCAACCGTCGGTCCCACATTGTCAATTCGCAAGACCGTCACTTCGCCATATTTCGCTTTCATCGCGTCCAATACTTTTGCTTGCGATGGCTCATCCAGAGTCTTGGTGCGGATAATGACGGTGTTGTTCTCCGAAGTTTGCACGATGCTGTCGCCAAAGCCGACACTCTCTAAAACCGTTTTGACATCTGCCGGTTGGATCGTCCCTTCGGCTTTGGGGTAGCGCACCTCAAGTTTCGAGCCGCCGCTGAAGTCAATCGAAAGCGGCAAGCCCCAAACACCAATACCGATCAGACCGGGAAGCATTACCAGCAGCGACAGCGCAAAATACCAATAGCGTTTGCCAACAATATTAACCATTATGTCTCGTCCTTCTTAAACTAGACTTACGCATCTTAATCACGAATGACTCGAATAAACGAATAACACGAATTTTTATTTTGTTTTATTCGTCAAATTCGGAACATTCGTGACACGTTGTCCCCGTAGCGAAGCGGAGTGGGATTCGTGATGAAAATTTCTGTGAAGTGCGTAAGTTCAGTTAAATCCCGAACCACGAATGTCGCTCGGAGAAATCAACGTTGTCCAACATAGAGTGTAACAAGGTGCGCGTCACCGTGATGGCGGTGAACAAGCTGACGAACACACCTAGCGCCAGCGTGAGAGCGAAACCCTTGACGATGCTCGCCCCAAACTGGCTGCCGAACCAGAACAAGATCACGCAAGTGATCAAAGTCGAGATATTCGAATCACGGATCGACGGCCAGGCGCGGCGGAAGCCTTCATCCACGGCCGTGATCAACTTTTTGCCGGAACGCAACTCTTCTTTCATGCGCTCGAAGATCAAAATGTTGGCGTCTACCGCGACGCCCACCGACAACACAAAACCGGCGATGCCCGGAAGAGTGAGCGTGACCGGAATCAATTTGAACAAGGCAAAGGTGATCGTGACATACAACAACAAAGCGATCACGGCTAACACGCCGGGCAAGCGATAGTATAAGATCATAAATAAAGCTGTCACCGCCAAACCGATGATACCGGCGATCTGACTCTTACGCACCGAGTCCTGACCGAGCGTCGGACCAATGGTGCGGCTCTCGGCGATCTTCAACGGCACGGGCAATGAACCATAGCGCAATTGCAGAGCAAGGCTGTTCGCTTCGTCGGTCGTGAAGCTTCCTTGAATGACGCCTTCACCGCCGGTGATCGCGCTTTCGATGCGCGGGCTGGAGATCACTTTTTTATCCAACACAATCGCCAACACTCGCCCCACATTTGCCGAAGTGTGATCGCCAAAAACTTTCTTGCCTTCATCGGTCAACGTGAAGGCGACGACGATGCGTCCTTGACTGCTTTGCACTGTGGCTGTTTTCAACGCCGCGCCGGTCATTACCGTGTGATAGGCTGGAGCGTCGGGCGTGGGAGCCGGTGTGGGTGAAGCGGATGGTGTTGCGGATGTGGAAGGCGTTGCCCCTGTGGTAGCGGTTGCCGCGCTTGTGGCGGTAGCCCCTGCGGTTGCCGTCGCGGCAGAGGTCGGCGTGGCAGCGGGACCCGTCAACGAATTCGATCCCGTTACATAATCAGTTTTCACTGTGGAGCCTTCGGGCAAGAAATTCGATCCAGCGTCCACAAATTCCAGCAAGCCCGTTTGCCGGATCAACGCAATCGCTTGCTCCGGGTTCTTGAGCCCGGGCAGTTCGACGACCACGCGCCTGTCGCCCGATTGTTGAATGAGCGGCTCGGAAACGCCGAGAGCGTTGATGCGGCTCTCGATGATGCGGATGGTCGCTTCCATCGCGCCCGATTCAACCGTTTTGTCGGCGGGCAGATCGGCTTCGAGCAAAATTTGCAAACCGCCTTGCAAATCTAAACCGAGACGCGCCGAGATGTCGCGCACGAAGGTGGTGAAACCGAGATCGAGATTGATGCTGTTGTTGCTGGGCCACGCCAACCACGCGGCGAGGGCGAAGAGTATTGCGATAGGGATGAGCCAAATAGTGTAACGACTTTGCATGTTCTAACCAACTTTTCTGAGTCATAGAAACGCCAGCCGTTTGGCTGGCGTTTCATGAAATTTTTTGTGCAGAGCCGCCAATCGGAATTGAACCGATAACCTAACCATTACGAATGGTTTGCTCCACCAATTGAGCTATGGCGGCGACGG
>CAKKQG010000413.1:0-8468 GCA_919901875.1 Anaerolineales bacterium | reverse complement strand
TCATGAAGAGATATTCGATTCCACTCATCACTGTTTTGATCACGACGTTAGCCTGCGGTGGATACAGCGAGCCGGTTTCAACGGTGCTGGTCATTGAAGATGTGTCGCCAACGGAAGTGCCGACGGCGCCCCCAACGGCAACTGCTGTTCCCACAGCAACGGCGCTGCCCACTTCCACGCCTACGAAAGCACCCGAGCCGACATTGGTTTTGCCCACGCCAGTCGTGCGGTCAACGAGTGTAACAACGCCTGCCGTAATTGCTCGCTATGATTCTTCATGGGAAACGATCAAAGGTTCGACGTTTGATTTGGGATTTGACACTAAGGCGAATCTTTTGACGTTGACTCTTAAACAGCCGGGGCTGTGGCTCAACAACTCGCAAGGCGGCGCGGTCTACCGCAACACCAACGGCAACTTTAAGATCACGGCGATTGTGAAAGCGACTAAAAGCACAACTCCAACCGACCCGCCGGGTAACAGAATTCATTTGGGCGGTCTCATCGTGCGCAACCCTGCCAGCACAACCGAGAATTATGTACACATTGTCGTTGGCAATGCCGAGAACAGGCTGGCAATAGAGACGAAGAATACGACGAACAACGTCTCGCAGTATGACACGTTGTCTTGGACAAGCGGCAGCGCCGAACTCCGCCTGTGTCGTGTCGGGAGCGATATTAATCTTTACAGGCGCGCGGTGAATGCAACCACATGGCTATTGGCGACGACTTACACACGGGCTGATTTCCCGGCTTCACTTCAAGTGGGCGCCAGCATCTATTCAGCCACGGCGCCTGATCTGCGCCTGACTTTTGAAAATCTGAGAATTGAAGAAGTAAGAGAGAAAGGGGAGTGCGAGAGATAAAAGAGTTGCAGAGAAAAGACCCGAAGGGTTTTGCGAAGCGTCCCGTAGCGAAGCGGAGCGGATAAAATCCTTCGGGTCTCTGTAGTGGGGTTAACGTGTGATCTTATGCGGCGCTGTTTCCCACACGCGCGAGATCGGCACGGTGAATAAGATGCCGGTATTCGGCTCGTCGAACTCACCGGCGATCTTTTGTGTGGCTTGTGCCAGTGTGTCTACATTAAAATCATCGGCGACCACCGAGAACAAAGTGCAGTGCGGCGCTTCGCGGCTGGCTCGCAACAGGCTTGACAAACTTGGCATCAACGGCATGTCGTCAAGCATGGTGCCTTTACTTGTCGCCCGTCCGATACCGCTGCTGTCGAAGATCGTCACGCCCGGCACGCCGAGCGCCATCCACACATCCACCACTTCATCTGTCTTTTCGGGATTGTCTACTACGAACACGATCAATTGAGGCATTAAGCACTCTCCTACAGGTGACAGTCACTTTCGAAGTGACTGTCACCTGTCAACAATGTCTACTGTTTGTGACGCCGACTTGCTGAAAACGAGTCGCAGTAAAGGCGGCGTCACTAACGTTGAAACGATCACCATCACGATCACCACGGTGAAGACGCTGTTCGAAATGATCCCGCTGGTGATGCCGGCACTGGCGACGATCAATCCCACTTCGCCGCGCGAGATCATGCCGACGCCCACACGGAACGATTCGCCCCACGTCATACCACCCACTTTTGCCCCCAACCCGCAGCCGACGACTTTAGAAATGATAGCGATCACGATCACCACGCTGGCGAAAGCGAGATCGTTGGGTGATAGCGCGCGCATATTGGCGGTGAGCCCGATGCCCACCAGAAAGATCGGCACAAAAAAAGAATAGGTGAGGGTGTGGATGCCGCGCACGATTTCGTTCTTGACTTCACTGCGCGAGAGACCGACTCCGGCGATGAACGAACCGGTGATCGCCGCCACACTTCCCAACGCTTGCGCTGCCCAAGCGAAGATCATAATGTTGATAATGACAACCGACATCACGGGCTGGCTGATCGAAAGACGATTTGCCCAGCGCACCACGCGCGGCAATAACCACAAGCCGCCGAAGAACGAGATCGTCAGAAAAAGGATCATTCGCGTGGTGATCCAAACCAATTCCAAAAATCCACTACTGCTCTCGCCGACGAGCGCGGTGAAGATCGAGAGTGCAACGAGCGCTAACACATCGTCCACCACTGCCGCGCCGAGCAGAGTCAACCCTTCGCGGCTGCGCAATAAATTGAGTTCCATCAACGTTTGCGCCGAAATGCTGACCGATGTAGCCGCCAGCGTGATGCCGACAAATGCCGAGTGCGTCAAATCGTAACCGAACGGCGTGATGAAGATCATGCTTAATGCAATTGGCACAATCACGCCTAACGTCCCGGCTAGAAAAGCCGGTTTGCCCAACTTGGCAAAATCCGAAAGTTCGATCTCTAACCCGGCGACGAACATCAAAAAGATCACGCCGATCTCACCCAGTTCACGGATCGTTTCGGTGGTATGTGCTTGGCTAAAATAATTAATCCCAAACAGATTGATCGCCGAGGGCCCCAAGATCAAACCGGCGAGCAATTCACCCAACACTGCTGGCTGACCTATTTGCTTGGACATCCAGCCGCCCATTTTAGCGGCGGCAAGAACGATAGCGATTTGTAGAAGTAAAGGCTCCATAAGTCTCCAACTTCAAATCTCAAAATCCCAAATCCCAAAACCCCAAACTCCAAACTACTAACCATCCAACCTCCAACTTCCAACCTCCAACTTCCAATTTATAATACCATCATGCGAATCGCAATGCTATCTGTTCATACGTGTCCGTTAGCAACTCTGGGCGGAAAAGATACCGGCGGCATGAACGTCTACGTGCGCGATCTCACGCGTGAATTGGGCAGGCGCGGGATCGGCGTGGATGTCTTCACCCGATCTCAAGACGAACATCAACCGCACGTCAAGCACGATCTGGGGAATGGCAACCGCGTCGTTCACATCCCTGCCGGTCCCGAAACACCGTTGGCTAAAACTGAAATCTATAAATGGCTGCCGGAGTTTGTCGGCGGCGTGCGCGAATTTGCCGCGCTTGAAGACTTAAAGTATGACGTGATCCATTCGCACTATTGGCTGTCGGGCGTTGCTGCCAATGAGCTGCGCCAATTTTGGAATGTGCCGATTATCCACATGGCGCATACCTTAGGCGTGATGAAGAACCGCATCGCTCAACGCCCGGAAGAGTTTGAACCGGAATTGCGCTTAGAAAACGAATCAAAGATTCTCAAATGGGCCGATCGCCTCATCGCCGCAACCGCCGCCGAAGAAGCTCAACTCCAGTGGCTGCTGCAAGCGGATATGAACAAGATCGAAGTGATACCGCCCGGCGTTGATCTTTCTACTTTTCACCCCATCCCCATGCACGAAGCGAAGGAGAAGATCGGTGTGCCACCGAGCGATATGATGTTACTGTTCGTGGGTCGCATCGAACCGTTGAAGGGTGTGGATACGTTGTTGCGAGCGATGAAGTTGTTGCGAGATCGCGGAGTGATGCCGCCTCACTTGTGCCTCTCGATCATCGGCGGCTCATCCAACCCATCGCAAGATGATGCCGAGATGCAGCGACTAAGAGCATTGCGTCAAGAGCTTGGCATTGGCGATGTGGTGGCGTTTTTGGGCGCGCGCAATCAAGACACGCTTAATTATTATTATGCGTCAGCACACGCAGTGATCATGCCGTCGCACTATGAATCATTTGGCATGGTGGCGTTAGAGGCAATGGCGTGCGGCACGCCGGTGATCGCCTCAGAAGTGGGGGGGTTGGCGTTCTTGGTAAAAGACGGCGAGACCGGCTTCACCATCCCGGATCGTGATCCCGAAATGTTGTGTGATCGATTGCAGAAGATCATCGGCGATGAAGAATTGCGGCAAACACTTGGGTCGCAAGCGGCGGATTACGCCAAGAACTATACGTGGAATTTGATCGCCGAGAAGATTGTGGGGGTGTATGAGGAGGTGATTTACGCGAAGTAACTCCCCCACACTTCAAAATATGCGCATCGCGTGGAGATATAAGTTGTGAACTCTACGAGCTTCTTTTCTTGATCATCACGCTTCACCCACAAGTCCAGCGCATCGGCGCGTTGGCGGCATTTGAGAATCAAATCTTTGACTACCGTTGTTTCCACACCCACCCACTGACTCACGCGATTGACGATTACCAACTGATTTCTTTGCAAAAAATTATCGGCGTGAACGTAATTGCGTTCTGCCTTCTGCACGCGCGGGCGAGCGCGGAAGATGTGTTTAAGATCGGGATCCACAAAACCGGTTGTCTTTGTGCGATACGGCGTGATGTTGGCTTTGAAGAACTGCGCCACCGTCATTTTATATTCCGAGAGTCCTTCGTACTCTTGCGGCACATTGTCAACGAGCGGTTCCTGACTGCGATGCCCCGTCACCACTTTATCCACGTATTCCAATTTTTCTAACGCCCCCGGATAGTTGCGCCATTTCTTTCGCCAATTGAGTCGCGGAGTTAACCATACCGTGAACGTCTCGGCAAAATCATCGTCAGGATGTTTTTGCGCGTAATGATCACCCGACGGATTCACAAAGTCGCGGCTCCACGGGTTGGCGCGCAAGATGTAACGATTGGTGTCAGGATACGAGTTAAAGTAATGCCCTTTGACATTGAAGACAGATCGAAATTCGGGCAAGCGATACAGCTTATAAGCGTAAGCGAAGGCGTGCCCCACTTCGTGACGGATGGTGGCGGTGATTTCTTCGTTGGAATATCCCCAGCCGCGATACTCTCTATTCAGTTCACGCAAACGCTCATCGGCGTCATAAAAGCCAAGACAGATATTGGTCGTCCCGGCAATCGTGCCGTAACCGGTGGAGAGATAATAGAACGGCTTGATCTTTTTGATCATCATCCGTTCCATGTCGGCACGTACTTTATTGATTGCCTCGCTCAACATTGGCGACGATTCGATGGACACATGGATCTGATGGATCGGCGTCGTCAACAATTCGAGGCGTAATGACTCTTCGCTATAGAGCAACTGACGGGTGCGGCGCATGTTGTCGAAGAAAAGGAAACAAAGGAAATGAGGGAATTACAGGAACTGACAGCAAGCGCCCTCGGCGAGATTCGAACTCACAACCACTTGATCCGAAGTCAAGTGCTCTATCCATTGAGCTACGAGGGCAAAACAATGAAAAATGACAAATGACAAATGAGACAAATTGTTCATTGTTCATTTGTCATTGTTCATTTTTCAAGGGTGCCTGATGGGACTTGAACCCACAACGTCCACATCCACAGTGTGGCGCTCTAACCGATTGAGCCACAGGCACCATGTTAAGCGCGGGGATTTTATCACGAACCCCACGCCCCCTCAAGCAATTACAAAAGTTCGCCGATTTTCCCCGCCATTTCGCCCCGATTCACAGTGATCTGGACTCTCTTTCCCAAATCTTTGATCGTCACCTTCCCCTCTTTCGCTTCGTCGGGCCCGATGATCACCGCGATCTTGATTCCTTGCGCGTCGGCATACTTCAACTGCTTATCGAGCCTGATCGGATCAGGATACAGTTCAACGGGGATGCCGCCAGCCCGAAGTTCAGCCGCCACTTTAAGGGAGTCGGCAACCCCGTTAGCATTGAACAGAGTCACTAATATAGAAGCAGGCGACTTGGCAAACTTCGGCGTCTTCCCATATTTCTCCGCCACCAACGCGATCACCATATCCCCCATCGCGAAGCCCACACCCGAGATTCGATCCCCGCCCACATCGGCAACCAAATTATCGTAACGCCCGCCGCCGAAGATGGCGCGGAACTCGCTGTCGCGATCCCGCGCTTCCATCACGATGCGCGTGTAGTAATCGAGACCGCGCACCACCGTTGGCTCGTATTCAAAATAATCGCGCACGCCGAGCGCCTCCAGCGCGTCGAAAAATTGAATCAACTCATCCGACTTGCGCCACAACTCTTTGTCGTCGAGCAGGGCGCGAAGATTCTTAACTTGATCAGCCGTGAGCCCTTGTTTGACTCCATACTCTTCCCACGCTTGCGCCGGAAGTTTGTCCATGCGATCAATGAGTCGAAACGCTGCCTTGATGTCGCCGATGCCGAGCGCGGCAATTTGACTCTCCATCAACTGGCGATTGTTGATCTGGATTTTCACTTCCGACGAAGTCAAGCCAATGGCTTTGAAGAACTCCGCGCCAATCGCGGCGATCTCGGCGTCTGCTTCAAGCGAATCGCTTCCAAGCAGATCAATGTTCCACTGAAAAAATTCGCGCGACCTTCCCTTTTGCGGGCGCTCGTAACGCCACATCGGTCCAAACGACCACCAACGGATCGGGCGCGGCAGCTCGTTCGCTTTTTGCGCCACCATCCGCGCCAGTGACGGCGTCAGTTCGGGGCGCAGCGTGATCTGCTCATCGCCGCGATCTTTAAATACGAAGGCTTGCTCCTTCACCAATTCTTCGCTGCTCTTCGCCGCGTAGAGCTCCAGCGTTTCGAGAAAGGGTCCATCGTATTCTTGATAGCCGAATTTTTGCGAAACGGCTTTCATGTTTTCATATAGCCAATTGCGTAGAGACATCTGCTCCGGGTAAAAGTCTCGCGCGCCTTTGACGGTGGGGATTTTGGTTTTCATAGAAGTCGGAGATTGGAGATTGGAGATCAGAGATTGTTACATTCAATCTCCAATCTCTGATCTCTAATCCCTAAATAAAAAACGGCGCAGGCTGGTTTGCCTACGCCGTCTCACGAAAGATCAATGCGTATCTGCTTCAGCCCAAACGAAAATGACCATCGTGATGATGGTGGTGATGATGGGCGTGGAACAGGGTGAAGTTCATAGGTGGCATTGTAGTAGTCTATCGCGTTTTTGTCAAAACTTTTTCTATCGGTGTGTTGAATATCTCTTTTTCGATCTTCGCTTTGAGCGACGCCAAGCTGACTAACTTTTCGCCATCGTCTGTTTCAATAGAACGATAGACTTTGTTGAAATCTTTGATGCGATCCAAAAACAGAATGCCATCTAAATGATCGATCTCGTGATGGACGACGCGGGCATCAATGCCGCTTACTTCCATTTGGAACGTCTCGCCTCTTTCGTCGAGTGCGGAAAATACGAGAGGGGAAGGGCGCAACGTGTCCCACGTCACAATACCGGGGATGCTCAAACAGCCGTCGAAACCTTTTTCGTCGGGACCCGCCGAAATGATCTGCGGGTTGATGAGGGTGATCGGCTCGCGCATCCCGCCTTCAGCCTCTTGCCCAAATTTGACGAGAGCGACTCGTTGATGCACGCCGATCTGCGGTGCAGCTAAACCAGCGCCGAAACTATCCTCCAGCGTGTCTTTGAGGTCTTTCACCAATTTGCGGATGCGCTTATCTACTTTTTGAACTGCGTGGGATTTTTGCCGAAGCAGTTTTTCGTCTTCGGGGTATTGCAAAATTTTTCGTATTGCCATGAGGCGATTATACCTGTGAAGGAAATAAAGGAGATAGTGGAACTAAAGGAAACGCAAGCGTTCAGCCAATCTCAATCTTCCCAACCCAACTCACTAAACGTAATTTCATTTTGAATTTGTGATAGGGCATGTCGCACGTACGGAATCATATTGTGCGGAAGCGCGTCAAGTGGATGCCACGAAAGGTCGTCGCACTTGTGCGGCTCGGCGTTGGTGATCTCGCCACGCCACTGTGTGATGACAAAAAAGAAGTTGACGCGCTCATCATCCGATTTGCGGTGCATAACTTGGGCAAAGACGACGTGCTGTGGATTTAACTCCACGCCTGCCTCCTCACGCGCTTCACGGATGGCGCATTGTGTTGCCGACTCGCCTGCCTCAACGTGACCCGCAGGCACACTGTAGTTGCCGTCTTCGTATCCTGTGTTGAAGCGGCGTAAGAGGAGAACTTGATTGTTTTGAAAGAAGAAAAGGTGAACGGCGAGAGGGTAGGGGTGTCGCATGAAAAATTTGGAAAAATAAAACGGCGCGGGAAACATCCTGCGCCGTCTAAAAACGCATCACGTTCCAGTCTCAATGAGGCTGTTTTATAAAACCCATCTGAGCAAAGTGATGATCAAGTGTAAAGGCTTCGGCGATGTTGAGTCGTTTCATTACTGCAAAGGAAACACAATCCGTAAAGGACCATTCTTTATCCTTGTTGAACTGTTCGAAAATTTTCCACGCCTCACCAGCAATTTCGGGCGTGACCCAGACAACTTTGATGATGCCCTCTGCGATCATAACGTCTAGCTGCTGTTTGAAACTAACGGTATCTGGGTAACCTTGATTCATCAACATCAAAGTATAGAGTTCGTCCAAAATATAGTCTGTGATAACCAAGCGATATTTTTCTGTGATCTCGTCTCTAAACAAAAGCGCATCTTCATGATGTGTGTCCCCATCATCTGCCAGTGCACTCCACGCGCTGGTGTCAACAAAGATTTGCTCCATCAATGTTTTTTCCCATAGAGATAGCGATCATGCTCCATAGCCGCGTTGGGGAGTTTGCCTTTGCGAGCATTATTGCCTAAAGAGCGAAAAACCTTCC
>CAKKQG010000412.1 GCA_919901875.1 Anaerolineales bacterium | reverse complement strand
CCTCGCCCTCATCTTCAGCGTTGGGCTGGGCGCAGTCTACATCGCGCCGCTCGAAGTGATTCGCATTTTGCTTTCACGTTTGCCTCTGATTCAACTCACATCGGATTGGCAAGAGACCTCTGAAATAATTTTGTTCAACATCCGTCTGCCGCGCACCCTCCTCATCGCCCTCACTGGCGCGGCGCTCGGCGGAAGCGGCGCCTCGTATCAAGGTTTGTTCCGCAACCCGCTCGCCGATCCGTATCTCATCGGCATTGCTTCGGGCGCCGGACTCGGCGCAGTGATCGCCATGTCCATCGAATTTCCAACAACACTGCTCGGACTCTTCACTGTTCCCATCGCCGCGTTTGTGGGTGCGTTGATCACTGTCGCCTTTGTATACAACATCGCCCGCGTCGGCAAGAGCGCAAACATCACAACTTTAATTCTCGCCGGTGTCGCCGTCGGATCATTCGCCACCGCCCTCACAACTTTTCTCATGCTACGCTCGCAAGAACAGCTGCGCCGCGCCCTCGGTTGGCTGCTCGGTGGCTTTGCGCTCGGCGGTTGGTTGCCCGTCATCGCCCTCACCCCTTACATCGTCATTGGTCTTATAATTTTGATTCTCTTTGCGCGTCCACTTAATGTTTTGCAGTTCGGTGATGATCAGGCACAGCAAATGGGATTGAATGTTGACCGCGTGAAAATGATCGTCATCGTGGCGGCGTCACTGACAACGGCGGCGGCAGTTGCCTTTAGCGGCATCATCGGATTCGTCGGACTGGTCATACCGCATGTGATTCGACTCTTGTGGGGACCCGATTATCGAAGACTACTGCCCCTCTCGATCATTGGGGGCGCCGCCATGCTGCTCCTCACCGACATCATCGCCCGCACCATCATCGCGCCGCAAGAGCTGCCACTCGGCATCGTCACCGCACTCATCGGCGCGCCGTTTTTTTTGTATTTGTTGCGACGCGTCAAACAAGAAATGTATTGGTAAAACTATGCTGTCTCTTAACTCCATCTCCCTCCACTACGGCACTCGCTCCATCCTGCGCGATATCAATTTAAAATTGAATCGCGGCGAAGTGCTGGCATTGGTCGGACCTAATGGTGTAGGCAAATCCACGCTGATCAAAATTGCCTGCGGTGGACTCAAACCCACTCACGGTGAGGTCGTCGTGAACGGCGTAAGCCTGCAACGTTTGTCACCCGAAGAACGCGCCAAACGAGTCGCGGTGGTGTCGCAAGCTCTTCGCCTGCCCGAAGCGTTCACCGTGTTCGATACTGTGCTGATGGGACGCACCGCTTATTTAGGCTTGCTCGGAAAAGAAACCGAAGCCGACAAAAAAATCGCTCACGCTGCAATGGAGCGCACCTGCATCACCGAACTTGCTGAACGAAAAGTTGGCGAACTCAGTGGCGGCGAACAACAGCG
>CAKKQG010000411.1 GCA_919901875.1 Anaerolineales bacterium | reverse complement strand
GATCTCAAACGATCCTTGCAATTGATGATCCGCAGTTCGCAGGCGCGATGGTTCGCCGGATTTCTTTTGCTTGGAATGTTTTCGTTCTTCATGCAAGACGCAGTGCTTGAACCATTTGGCGGCGAAGTGTTTGCCATGAGCGTTGCCGAAACCGCGCGCTTCAATGCTTACCTTGGCGTGGGCGTGATCTTGGGAATGGTCTTGGGCGGCGCGTGGTGGATCCCGCGATTCGGAAAACCGATCATCACCGCTATAGGATGCGGGCTGATGACGGTGGCTTTCGCGCTGCTGGCGGTTGCCGCCTTGGGCGTGAAGGCGGATCTCTTAAGTGTAGCGATCACTGCCTTGGGATTCGGAGCGGGGTTGTTCACTGTGGGTGGCGTGGCGTTGATGATGGATATGACCTCATCACAACAAACCGGGCTCTTCGTCGGCGCCTGGACTTTGGTGATGGCGGTAGCGAAGGGACCGGCGGCGATTGCCGGAGGGGCGATTCAATCGAGCCTGCTCAAGATGGGGATGACGGCGGCGCAAGCGTATTCGGCGGTGTTCATGGTCGAAGCAATTGGCATCACCCTGTCAATCTTTTTTCTCTCGCGTGTGGGTGTGAAAGTGTTTAAGCAAGAAGTGGAGTCGTTGGGAAGCGTGTTGGCGCAGGTGGTGGATTAACATGGATATTTATTTCTACAACAGCCTCACTCGCTCCAAAGAAAAATTTGAGTCAATCGCGCCCGGTTATGTAAAGATGTATGTCTGCGGGCCCACGGTGTATCGCTATGTTCACATCGGCAACTTGCGGACGTGGCTGATGGCAGATTTGATCCGCCGCGTGTTGGAATACAACGATTATGCCGTCGAGCAGATCATGAACATCACCGACGTCGGGCATATGGCGGAAGATGATTCGCTGACGATCACTCCGGGCGAAGATAAAGTGTTAGCCGCCGCCGCCGCCGAAAAAAAGACTCCGGCGGAGATCGCCGCCTTTTACACCGCCGATTTCCTCGAGGCGTTGGCGGAGATGAATATCAAATCCGCGCATCAATATCCCAAAGCCACCGATCACATTCCGCAAATGCTGGCGTTGATCGAAAATTTGGAGCGCAAAGGTCTCGCTTACGAAAAAAGTGGCGCGGTGTATTACGACGTGTCGCGTTTTGAAAATTACGGGCGACTCTCCAAACACGCCCAAGAAGATTTGCAGGCGGGCATTCATCGCGTGGAGATTGACCCAACGAAAGATGACCCGAATGATTTTTTGTTGTGGCGGGTCGCCGGTGAACACCGTTTAGAAAAATGGTCGTCGAAGTGGGGTGACGGCTTCCCCGGTTGGCACATTGAATGTTCGGCGATGGCGATGCACTATCTCGGTTCGCAAATTGATCTTCACACCGGCGGCGAGGATTTGCTTTTTCCGCACCACGAAAATGAGATCGCCCAAAGCGAAGGCGCCACCGGTCAACCGTTTGCGCGTTATTGGATGCACGGTGCGCACTTGCTGGCCGAAGGACGCAAGATGTCGCGCTCGGTGGGCAACGTGCTGCGCCTCAAAGATTTGCGCGAGCAAGGTGTCGAGCCTCTCGCCTTTCGTTTGCTGTGCTTGGGCATTTCGTATCACGGACACATGAACGCTACGTGGGACTCGCTCAAAGCCGCGCAGAGTTCGCTCGACAAAATGCGCCGCAACTTCACCGAGTGGAACAATGACACAAGCACACTGGAGATTTCCAACTCGGCGTTGAAGAACTACCGCCACAAATTTATGACGGCGATCAATGACGATCTGGGATTTCCACAAGTGCTGGCTCTGATCTCAGAATTAACAAAGGACGCAATATCACCTGCCGCGAAAGCCATGCTCTTAACCGAATGGGATGAGGTGCTGGGACTCCGCCTCGGCAACCCGCCCGCCGCGCCCGTTGCTCTTATCTCAAGCGAAGAGCAATCGTTGCTCAATCAACGCGCCAACGCCCGCGACCAGAAAGATTTTGCGGCGGCAGATCGTTTGCGCGATCAACTTGCCGCGCGCGGGATACTTGTGAAAGATACTAAAGAAGGACAAACGTGGAGCAGAAAATAGACGTTGGAGGTTGGAAGTTGGAAGTTAGATTCCGACTTCTGACCTCTGACCTCTGACCTCTAATTTCTACTGAATGATTCCTCACGATTACCACATCCACTCCAACTTCTCTTGCGATTGCGACTTCTCAATGCAACAGATGTGTAACGGCGCCATTGAGAACGGAGTGAGAGAAATTGGTTTTACCGATCACTACGATTTACACCATAACGAAGAGTGCCGCAATTACCTTAAGATCGACTCTTGGATAGTTGAACTGGAACGTGTGCGGGCCGAGTTCGACGGACGATTGATCATCCGTGCCAGCATTGAATTGGGCGAGCCGCACATCTTCCAAAAAGAAGGGCAAGCCATGTTGGCGCGTTACCCGTTTGATTACACGCTCGGCTCGCTGCATTGGGTCGGCGAGGAAACTATTTTCGATCCCAATTATTTTAAAAAGCGTCAACCCAAAGAAGCGTTCACCTTGTTCTTTGAAGAACTGGAACGCATGACTCGTCTTGGCGGCTTCGATATATTGAGTCACTTTGATGTAATCGCCCGCACTGCTCATCAAGTGTATGGCAGCTACGATCCGCGTGATTACGAAGAGTGCATTCGCCCCGTTTTGAAAAATTGCGTTGAGCGTGGCATTGCCCTCGATATCAATACCAAAGGTTTGCGCACGAAGATGGGGCAACTCACGCCCAACGAAAACACTTTGCGTTGGTATGTCGAAATGGGCGGCGAGCGTGTCACGTTGGGCTCCGACTCGCACCAGCCGAAATATGTCGGCGCGGGCTGTGAAGACGCTCTTGGCGCGGCACAGGCGGCGGGGTTAAAATATCTGACCTATTTCGAAGAGCGGAAAGCGAAGTTAGTGCCAATAGAGTTGCCAGTGATCAGTCACTAAACATTATCAGGAATGGTTCTTCGCAATTCTAGCGTGTTGCAGAGGGGCGGTTTTCTAATCCGCAGTTTGACATTTTTCTGATCCCAACCATTATTCTGCATGGCAATATGTTGGGGTTTTGGGATTTGGGTTTTTGTATTGTTCATTGTTCATTCTTCATTGTTCATTGTTTACCGAAGTCCGTTCCCTCGGCGTTGTGCCTTATAACGAAGCGTGGCAGTTGCAAAAAGAACTTGCCACACTGCGCGCGTTAAATAAAATCCCCGACACGCTGTTGTTGTTGGAACATCCCCACACGTATACGTTGGGTCGTTCCGGTCACGCCGAGAATCTTTTGTTGAATGAAGACGAATGGACGCGACGCGGAATCACGGTGGAGTGGGTGGATCGCGGCGGCGACATCACCTATCATGGACCCGGTCAATTGGTGGGCTACCCGATTCTAAAACTGGGTGACGCCGCCACTGCCGATGGGCGGCTGCCGCAAGCGGATTACGTCGGTTACATCCGCAAGTTGGAGGAGATGATCATTCGCACCGTTGCTCACTTTGGAATCGTAAGCGGACAGATGAAAGGGATCACCGGCGTGTGGGTTCAACCCGATATGGCGAGTCGCTGTCCTCATTGTCCGCCGTCGGCAAAACTCACGCCATCCAAGATCGCCGCAATCGGCGTGAAGGTAGATGCGCGCGGTATTAGCCAACACGGTTTTGCTCTAAACGTTAATCCAGAAATGAGATATTTCGATGACATTATTGCTTGCGGTTTGCGCGACCATGCGGTGATCTCGATGGCAGATTTGATGGGCGATGCCCCGCCATTGCAAAGTGTTAAGGATGAAGTGGCGCGGCAGTTTGGTATTGTTTTTCAGCAAGAGATTTTCTTCACGATTTCTGTATAGCGTGATGAGCGATCTTGTGCGACAATCTAGCCCTGCCTTTAGGCGTGAATTGATTTCATGCTGGACTTACGCAGTCCACAGAAATTTTAATCACGAATGACTCGAATGTTCCGAATTTGACGAATAAAACAAAACAGAAATTCGTGTTATTCGTTTATTCGAGTCATTCGTGATTAAGGTGCGTAAGTCCAGTCATGCTTAAACTATCCGGAGAAACGACATCATGAGCGAAATTAAAGAGGGACAAGTTCTGGGGAACCGCTATAAGGCGATCAAGTTGATCGGCGAAGGCGGCTTCGGCGAAGTGTGGAAAGCCGAAGATGACTCCTTGGGGCGCGTCGTTGCCCTCAAGGTCATTTCTAAAGAGAAACTGGAACGAAGCACTCCCGAACAACAAAAAGAATTCATTGAACGATTCAAACGCGAAGCGCGCATCCTCGCCGCGCTTAAACATATCCACATCCTGGCCCTCTTCGACTATGGCGATAACGAAGGGTTGCGCTATCTCGTCATCCCCTATCACGAAGGCGGCACACTCGAAGATCGATTACAGCGCGCTCGCTTCACGCTGGCTGAAACAGATCGGTTCTTCTCGCAGTTGGCAGAGGCGCTCGACTACGCTCATAAACAAAAGATCATTCATCGCGATCTTAAACCCTCGAATGTCCTCGTAGACCAAAACGACAACATTCAACTCTCCGATTTCGGCATTTCCAAATTGTTGGAAGACAGCGTGCATCTGACTCAAACCGGAACGGCGATGGGCACTCCCGATTACATGAGTCCCGAACAATTTAAAGGTCTGCCGTTAGATGGTCGCTCCGACATTTATTCGTTGGGCGTGATGCTCTATGAGATGGCGGTGGGTCGCCCGCCGTTTGAAGCCGACAACAAGTGGACACTGGCGCAAATGCACATCACCAATATGCCGCCTGTGCCGTCTTCGATCAACCCCAACTTGACATCCGAAATTGACGATGTGATTCTAAAAGCGATGGCGAAGGAGACCGATGATCGCTTTAACTCGCCCGCCGAATTTTTATCGGCATGGAAGAGAGCCATTGGTGAAACTGAAATGGCGCGAATTGTGGCTCCCACCGACTCTCACATATCGGTGATGAACGTTAAATCAGATACGACATCGAGACCGCTGGGGATGCCGCCGATGGTGTTGGGTGCGGCTGGCGGCGGCATCGCGCTTTTGTTGTTGCTCGTCGGCGCATTCTTTTTGTTTGGTCGAGGGACGGCGACTCCAACGAGTGCGCCCGTTCTGGTCTCGGTAACAAAATCGGCAACGGAAACTCTGTCGCCGACGACTACCACTATCCCAACGCCGACCCCCCCGCCGACTCCTACCCAATCGACTCCCAAAGTTGTGGGAACGGCTGAGAACAATAACGTCGTGTTACAAGCGGAGGCTTTCTTAGGGACAAATATTGTCACGGCTGTCATTGAGAATAAGAACTTGTTCAACTACGTCGTGCATATTTCTGACCGCAACCCCAGAGGCGCGGCTGGCTCCGCCGTTCTAAGACAACCTGCCGGTTTCCAATTCCCCGTCAACCCCTCCAAAGACTCTGTCACCATTGGGCCTAATCAGAAGGAGACGATCACGCTGACTTTCTCGACGCGCGTCAATATCGGCGATCAGATCATTTTCCAATCGGTCAAGTCCGATGTGGACGTGCTGCCTTTCAGTCTGGCAGCCATATTAAAAAATCCGTAGCTCGGTGCTGATCAACGCCGACCACGCCCTCATCTTCCAAACCCAACCCGACCCCGAAGTGTTTTGCGAAGCACGCCGCAGCGAAGCGGAGTGGGCAAAACCTTCGGGGTCTTTTTTATATGACTCGCCTCAGCATCATCATCCCCGCGCTCAACGAAGAAACTACGCTGCCGCAATTGCTTGAAGCACTACACTATCAAACATGCCAAGCGGATGAGATCATCGTCGCCGATGCCGGATCAAAAGATTGCACACGCCAGATCGCGCGAGAGCACGGCGCGTCCGTTGTGGATGGCGGCTTGCCTGCCGTGGGGCGTAATGCCGGTGCGGCTGCCGCCAACGGCGACATCTTCCTCTTCCTTGATGCCGATGTGCTGCCTCGACCGACGTTCATCGAACGCGCATTAAAAGAATTTGACGATAGAGATTGCGATATGGCAACGTGCCTCATCGCTTCACTCGAAGACGATCCGACGAATGCGGTGTTAGCCGAAGCGACGAATCTTTACTTGCAAGTTGTTCAACCCTTCGCGCCGCACGCCCTGGGCTGCTGCCTCATCGTCAAACGCGAAGTGCATTTTAAAATTGGCGGCTTTGACGAAGCGTTGTGCATGGCAGAAGATCACGATTACGCCCAGCGCGCGGCAGAGGTCGGTGAGTTTGCCGTGCTGACGCGCACCCGCATCCCTGTCTCGATGCGCCGTTTAGAAAAAGAAGGACTGACCCAACTGGCATTTAAATATCTGTGGTGCGAGATGCACGCCCTCGCCGGCAAACCGATCTACGACACGCCGTTTGAATACGAGTTGGGCGCCTACGCCGCTC
>CAKKQG010000410.1 GCA_919901875.1 Anaerolineales bacterium | reverse complement strand
GCCGATGATGCCAATCGAACCTGCTTCTTTTAAATTAAATCCGAGAAGCAAGGCTAACATCAACGTTCCAAAAATCCCAAGTTGCCCCGCCGCGCCAAGCAACGCCATCTTTGGATTTTCGAGCAAGGGCCCAAAATCGGTCATCGCGCCGACGCCGATGAAAATGAGCAGAGGAAAAATTTCTGTCTTCACCCCCACGCTGTAGAGAATGCCGAGCAAACCTTCGGGCGAGGCAATGCCAGTGAGCGGTAAGTTCGTCCAGATCGCGCCGAAGCCAATCGGGATCAACAGAGTCGGTTCATAATCTTTGGCGATGGCGAGATAGATCAACACGCCACCGGTGATCATCATGACCACGCCCTGCCACGTAAGATTCAGCGGCGCTTGCAAAAGGATGAGTAAGTAATTGAGGTTCATCAGGCAAATGTCATCAATACGTCGCCGTGCGCCACGCTCTGTCCCGATTGCACATTCACCGTCGCAATCACGCCGTCATGCGGCGAGCGGATCGCGCTCTTCATCTTCATCGCTTCGAGCGCGCACAGCTGCTGACCATGCGCCACGTTATCGCCGGGCTTCACACTGATGTCAAGGATTGTTCCGGGCATTGGGGCTTTAATTTTTTTCGCCATCGGGTCGGCAGCGACAGCAGAAACTTTGCGCGTGGCGACAGGTTTGGGAGTCGAGTTCGTTTCAATTTTTGATTCGGGAGTTTCCACTGTGACCGTGTATTGTTTGCCGTTGACCGTGACCGCGAGCGGTGAGGCGTTGGGGTCATCCACTTCTACATCGTAAGGTTTTTCGTTGACGATGATCTTCAAACGCTGTTTCATTTAATTCTCCGTCGGATCGAGACGATGTGATTCGCCCGCCACCATGCGCCGCGACCCGACTCAAGTGATGCGCCCAATTCGTTATGATGAGGTAATGATCGAATCCGACTCAAGGCAACGGCAATCGCGGCGGCGACTTCTTCTTCCTCACTCGCCTCCACGCCTGCGGATGCCGTCTCGATCTCATCTTTACCTTCCTCAGTTGATGGAAAAATTCGCTTGAGCAAGCTGATGACGATGATAATCAACGTAAGCGCGGCGAAGGTGATGCCCAAGCCGAGCGCGCTGATAATTAAACCTTGAGTAATTTCACTCACGAAAAAATTCCTGACTGTCCGTCATTGCGAGGAGCGTTCTGTGCGACGAAGCAATCTCGCGCAGGCGGAGTTTGAGATTGCTTCGCAAAAAACGCTCGCAATGACGATCTGTAACTATAGCGGCATCGTCCCATGCTTCTTCGCCGGAGACGACGCTTGCTTGTCGCGCAGAAGTTCGAGCGCGGCGATCAGTCGAGGTCGCGTTTCGGCAGGAACAAGAATGTCATCTACATGACCGCTCGCGGCAGAACGATAGGGACCCGCAAACTTATCGCGGAATTCATTCACGAGTCGATCTCGATCCGCGCCACTGTTTTCTTTCTGCTTCAACT
>CAKKQG010000409.1 GCA_919901875.1 Anaerolineales bacterium | reverse complement strand
GCCTTACACGTCATCATCGGCGAACTCATGCCCAAATCTATCGCACTGCAAAACCCGGAGGGCACAGCGCTCTTCGTCGCCCGTCCGACACTGATCGTGCAAACGATTCTTTATCCTGCTATTACAATTCTTAACGGCATCGGCAATGCTCTGCTTAAACTCATCGGCGTGCAGAATGCCGGGCATCAAATGGTGCACTCGGTGCAAGAATTAAAAATGCTGGTCGAGGCGTCCGAAGAAAGCGGCGTGTTAGAAGAGGGTGAACGCGACATGATCCACGCCGTGTTTGATTTTGGCGATCTCACCGCGCGCGAAGTGATGGTGCCGCGCACCGAGATGATCGCTGTGGACGCCGACTCTCCGATCCACGACCTGATCCAACTCGCCATCACCCACTCCTACTCCAAGTTCCCCGTCTTTGAAGGCGACATCGATCACATCATCGGCATCGCCCACGTCAAAGATTTAGTGCGCGTCCAACACAATGATCGTCTCAACGCCACCATTCGCGGCTTGATACGCGAAGCGTTGGTCGTCCCCACCACCAGCCGACTTGATGCTCTGTTGCAAGAGTTTCGAGTCAAAAAGCAACATCTGGCGATTGTGTTAGATGAATACGGCGGCACAGCCGGGTTGGTCACGCTAGGCGATCTTATGTCGCAGATCGTCGGCGAGGTCAACGATCAGTTCGATAAATCCACGCCGGAGATTCAACGCTTACCCGACGGCAGCGCACTGATCGGCGGCATGGCCTTGATGGAAGAGGTCAACGATCACTTCAGTTTGAATCTCAAAGATGAGAACTACGACACGATTGCCGGCTTCGTTCTGGGAAAATTGAAACGCCTCGCCAAAGTCGGGGACACCGTGGATGCCAGTGGCGTCCATCTCAAAGTGGAAGCGATGGATGGACTTCGCATCTCACGCATCTCATTGCGCCGCGAAGAAAATTCCACATAACGTATTGCGTATTACGTATTCCGTTACGCACTACGAAATACGCAATACGCGATACGTTTCTCCGAGAAAACGGGTTTCTTTCCCCGCCATTTTTCGCCTCCTGTTCAAGAGGTGATATACTCGCAACCATAATCAGGAAACAAAAATAGGATGAAGCCATGACTCAACAGACAATCACTGCCGAACAATTGATGCGCGACATCTATCAAGCCGAATCAGCGCAACGCTGGTTCGAGCAAAAATATGGCTTGCTCTCCGAAATTTTTTATCGGCTTTTCAAACAGGGAATGTTGCGCGACGAAGACCCTAACGAAATAAAAGAGTATTTGGAATGGGCGGGCTGGGTTGAGATCTATCAGAATCGTCGGACACGATATGAAAAAGCCATTGAGCAACAGTTAAAAGTTCTTCGCACTCCAGCCTCGTTGCTCGATCTGCACATCAACCAACTTAAAGTCCCCGCCTAGAATGTCGTCACCACTCGACTCTTATGCCGAATACTCCCGCCTAATTTTTTCTTTGCTTGCAGATCACCCATCTATTGAGAGTCACACTTTAGCGATCTATACGGCGAGTCAAACAGTCGGCATCACGCGCGGCGAGATCGTATTTCGAAAAGGTTATACGCTCACCGTGTTGGAGCAAATAGATTTTGTGGCTCACACAATTCTTAAGTACTTCTACGAACTTGATCAAGGCGAAGAACGTCTATGGTGGTATGACCCTATGCCGCATCCCAACGTGCCAGAGCTACAAAGCACTCATCCTCATCACAAACACATCCCGCCCGACATTAAACATAATCGCACCCCTGCTCCCGGATTATCGTTTGCTGAACCCAACTTGCCTAAACTCATTGACGAAGTCGAAGCAATGATCAAAGACTCGTAAATCTCGCCTCGCCCTCACGAGTCATGTTCGCCGAAGTCCTCCCCGTCTATCCCTCCCTCGGGCAATCGTTTCACTACACAATTCCCGATGAGTTAAAAGTTGAAGCCGGGCATCTGGTTCAAGTCTCATTCGGTCAACAACTTATTCAAGGCATCGTCGTCGCCCTCAGTGACGATCCGCCGCAAGGCGTGAGCGAGTTTAAAGCGGTTCAAGCGCTCATTGACGAACAGCCGGTATTGACTCGCGCCCAACTCGATCTCGGTTACTACATCGCCCATCACACCCTCGCCCCGCTCTCCGATTGTTTGACTCTCATGCTGCCGCCCGGTCTCGCCAAACAAGGCGACACCGAATACGAACTCATTGACGAAAAATTTGATCCGCAAAGCGAGATGCAATTTCAACTCGTCAAATTATTAACCGAGCGTGGCGCGTTGCGCGGCAAACAACTCGAGCGGGCGATCCCCAAAAAGAATTGGCGCGGCACGATGACCACGCTCATCAAACGCGGCGTGATAAAAAAACGCGCCGTGCTTCAACCGCCTTCGGTGCGCCCCAAATTGATTCGCACCGCCCGATCCATCGTTCCAACAGATCGGCTCGCCGCCGAAAAACTTAAACTGAAGTATTCGCCGCACCACGCTGACCTCCTCGATCATCTTTTCAGCCTGTTGCCCGGTCAGCCCGCCCTCGACGATCTTCTAAAAGGGACACACTCCGCCCAATCCGATCTGCAACCATTGATCGAGCGCGGCTGGATCGAACTCACT
>CAKKQG010000408.1 GCA_919901875.1 Anaerolineales bacterium | reverse complement strand
TAAAATTGTCACTGCTTAGGAGCAGGGATACCCATAATTTCTGGAGGTTGCGATGGCTGAAAAAAACAAAGGCGTAATTGGAATCTTGACCGGGGGTGGCGATGTGCCGGGGTTGAATCCCGCCATTCGCGCGGTGACGATCCGCGCGTTGCGGGAAGGTTACAAAGTGATCGGCATCCGGCGTGGCTGGGGCGGGCTGGTGGATACTATCCGCGACAAGGACGCGGATAACAGCGATAACTTCCAGACTCTCACGCAAGAGATCGTCAACCGCGCGGGGCGCACGGGCGGAACATTCCTACATTCTTCGCGCACCAATCCGGGCAAGGTCAAGAAGGAGGACGTCCCAGCGCACTTGCAGGATAAGTATGCCGAGAAGACGAACGATCTCACGCCCGAAATTCTCAAGAACCTCGATTTTCTCGGCGTGGATTACCTTGTCCCAATCGGCGGCGACGATACCTTAAGCTACGGCGTGCGTTTGTATCAAGAGGGATTCAAAGTCGTTGCCATTCCTAAAACGATGGATAACGACGTGCCCGGCACTGATTACTGCATCGGATTCAGCACCTGCATCACCCGCACGATCGCGCTTGCCAACAGCATGCGTACCAGCGCCGGTTCGCATGAACGCTTTATGATCCTCGAAATCTTTGGGCGTTACGCCGGTTTTACCGCCATGCTGCCGACGATGGCCGGCGCCGCGCATCGCTGCGTGATCCCCGAATTCAAATTCGACATCGAACACCTGACCGAGTTGATGGTTAAAGATCGCAACGAAAACCCTAGTAATTATTCGATAGTGCTGATCTCGCAAGGCGCGATGTTTGAGAACGGCGAGATGGTTTTTCAAGACCTCTCCACCGACGCCTATGGGCATGCCAAGCTGGGCGGCATCGGCGATCTGGTTTCGTCGCGCGTCAGGGAACTCTCACCAAAATACAATAAAGGTAAAAAGATTGAAGTGATCAGCCAGCAGCTCGGTTACATGGTGCGCAGCGGCGACCCGGACGCGATTGATTCCATTGTCCCAATGGCGTTCGGCAACCTCGCGCTCGACTTGATCCTGAGCTCCGTCCACGGCAGGTTGGTCGTCTTGAAGAACGGGCGCTACGACAACCTGCCTTTGGACGTCGTCACCTCAACGAAAAAAATTGTGGATGTGGAGCGTTTTTACGATACGAAACGCTACCGTCCGAAATATGAGAATTTTGAGATGAAGCCGCTCTTCATTATGACAAGCGAGATGTAATTGCAGGAAAAAATCCCCGCCAAATTGGGCTTCGAGTTTTTCCTGTTCCATGCCCGCCCATGCGTAACATGCCCCGAAGGGGCATAACGCAAACCGTTAGCCTCCAATTACACAAAACGTCCTCTCACATGACGAGGGCGTTTTTGATTCCACGAATAGTTTTGTTCAGAGAAGATGAGATGCCTCTGAATTGCCGATCACCTCTCAAGTATAATCATCGCGCTTTACAAAACAGGCAACACGATTCCATCCAACTTCTAACTTCCAACCTCTAACCTCTAATAATGACCATTCACCTTTTAAAAATCCCCACGCCCTTCCCCGTCGGCGCGATCAACGCTTACTTGCTTGAAGGCGATCTGCTCACGCTCGTTGATTGCGGACCCAAATATCCAGACGCGCTCAACGGGCTCGAATCGGAGTTAGGCAAACTTCGTTATCGCATCGAAGACATTCAACAATTGATCGTCACCCATCATCACGTTGACCACATCGGTCTCGCGGGCGAAGTTGTTAGACGATCAGGCGCGAAAGTTTTGGCGAACCCACGCACCGTTCCCTACCTCACCGACTACGCCAGCGTGCGCGCCAACAACCACGCCTTCTATCAACAACTCATGATCGAAAGCGGCGTGCCAGCAAACATCCAAGAAAAAATTGATCGCACCGGCGGCAGCTTTTCGAAATGGGCTGACCCCGTCCCCGTTGCCCGCACCCTTGACGAAGGTGACACGGTCAACATCGGCGGCGGCAGTTGGCGTGTGTATTACACGCCCGGTCACGCCGGTGATCTCATCTGCCTGTTCAACGAAGCGACAGGCGAACTTCTCTCTAACGATCATCTCCTGCGCGACATCTCCTCAAATCCGCTCATTGAGCCGCCGTTAAAAGGCGAAACCGAAAGACCGAAGCGGCTGCTTCAATACATCACGCAAATGACTCGTATTGCCGATCTTAAACCGCGCATCGCCTATCCCGGTCACGGCGAGATCATCCACGACGTTCCCGATCTGGTTCGCAAACGAATCCACTTTCATCAACGCCGCGCCAACAAAATTTACGATCTACTCAAACCCGCGCCGCTCACCTTATGGGAGATCACCGATTGCACTTTTAAAGATCGACTCAAATCAGGATCCGATTTTTATTTAGGACTCTCCGAGATGTTGGGGCATGTAGATATTTTGGTGAATGAAGGACGGGTGGAGGGTGTGAAAGAGGGAGAGGTGATTAAGTGGAAAGTGAAAATCAGTGAACAGTGAGCAGTTATCAGTGGGCAGGGCTTGGATGTATAATTTTGTTAGCGCAATCGGTGAGCAGCCTTAAAGGTCGAACTCGAAAAGGAGAACCGTGTTATGCCAGAGATTAGCCGCTTCTTCGGCGTTATCATTCGGATGTATTACGATGACCACGAACCGCCACACTTCCACGCGATCTACGGCAGTGACGAGGCACAAATTGGCATTGACCCGATTAAGTTGCTACAAGGGAACTTGCCGCATCGGGCGCTCTCAATGGTCTTGGAGTGGGCGGCATTACATCAAGCAGAACTGAAGGAAAACTGGAAGCGTTTGCACGCCAGCCAGACAGCTAACAAGATCGAACCATTGAAGTGAGGTAACTATGACGCCACGTATCAAAGCAGTTGAACATTTGGGACAATATCGTTTAGCCTTAACCTTCACGGATGGCACGCAGGCAGAGTTGGATTTCAGAGAGAAAATCATAGGACGCGGCGGTGTGTTTGCACCATTGGAAGACGTAAATACATTTAAGCGTGTTGTGGTGGATGATGAAGTGGGAACGATTGTCTTCCCCGGCGAAGTGGATTTTTGTCCTGACACGCTATATGAAGAGGCGTTTCAACTAAGTCCGGCGTAAGAGAGCTAAAGCCGCAGTTCACCCTGCGGCTTTTTTATTCCACATCTCACGCTATAATCTTTTCCATGCCGTCCGAAGATCCAACACAGCCGCAAGAACCTCAACCTCCTAAACTCCCTGTATTACCCAAAGTCAATCTCAACACGGATACTCCGTTGCCGAAACGCGTGCCAGAGAAAGACCCTCATGCGACGAAAGCAACACGACGGTCAGCAATCAGTGAGCAGCCGTCAGTAAGTGGCAGTCAGCCAACATCCAAAATCAGAAATCGAAAATCGAAAATCATTCGTTACGCAATACGCTACACGCAATACGCCATCGTCACTCTCTTCGTCATCGGCGTCATCACCGCCACCATCATCGGCTCGTATGCCATCTACGAATACTATCGAATCGCCAGCACCCTGCCCGACATCGCCGACATCAACAGCAAAGCGGCACAATTTGAATCAACTTACATCTACGACTCGACGGGCGCGCAGTTGTATGAGATCAACGATCCGCAAAAAGGCAAACGCACGCGAGTGCCGCTCGATAAAATTTCTCCGTATCTGCTGGCGGCAACCATCGCCACCGAAGACAAAGACTATTACACCAATCCCGGCTTTGATGTTCTAGCGATTGCCAAAGCGGTGTATCGCGCCTATCGCTACGGCGGCGACATCGGCGGCGCATCCACCATCACACAGCAACTCACACGCGCACTTTATTTTCGACTCTCCGATTGCGACAAGCCCGATGCCAAAACGATCTGCTACGAGCGAACAGTGGATCGCAAACTGCGCGAGATCATTTTATCCGCCGAGATCAGCCGCCGTTACACAAAAGATCAAGTCCTCGAACTTTATCTCAACGAAATTTATTACGGCAATCTCGCCTACGGAATTGAAGCGGCAGCGCAAACTTATTTCAAAAAAGATGCCGCCTCGCTGACGTTGGGCGAAGCCACGTTTCTCGCCGGACTTCCGCAAGCGCCAGCGATCTACAACATTTACACCAATCGTGACGCAACACTCGAAAGACAAAAGCAAGTGATGTTGTTGATGATTGACGTGAGCGGCGAGTGCGCCGCCACTGGAAGAGGCGGCATCCGCGTTTCGAATTCGCCGCAGCCGATGTGCATCACACCAGAGAAAGCGGCGCAAGCGATGTTAGAGATCCGCGCGCGCACATTCATCCCGCCGATCATCAACGCCAAACGCCCGCATTGGGTCGAGTACATCCGCTTATTGCTTGAGGCACAATTCGGTCAAGAAATTTATCGCGCCGGTTTTCGCGTTCACACAACGTTGAATCCGGCATTGCAAGATTTTGTTGAAGCCGAAGTTAAGAAGCAAGTTGATTCGTTGGCGGCGCAACAAGTGAGTGATGGCGCGGTGATCGTGATCGATCCGCAAACGGGTTATATCTTGGCGATGATGGGATCGAATGATTACGCCGATCCAAAAGATGGGCAGATCAACATGGCGATCCGCCCGCGCCAACCGGGTTCGTCCATCAAGCCTCT
>CAKKQG010000407.1 GCA_919901875.1 Anaerolineales bacterium | reverse complement strand
TACCTGTCACTCTATAAAGTTGTAAAGGTGTTTGGGTTCATCTGTGAACCGTGCCAAACAATCCAAACACGTCGGCTGCGATGCTCGGTGTTTCTGCTTGAGTCAAGTCGGCTTGGCACCAATGGCAGTGAGTCGTCATCAAGTCGCCGATTGAAATAGGACTCCAACAATGCGGACACCATTGTGTAAGAAACTGCTTGTGCTGGAGGCACACCAGTACAGACTCCACGGCCCAAGATAGGCGTTGATACCCACCTTGCTTCAAACACGCCGGGCAATAGAAGACGTGACTGGAAATAAAGAGCCAACCTGTCTCGGCAATACGAAGCGAGCGCCGATTGGGTAGAGTCACTATTTGCGTGTCATGCGGAGCGATTACATCCGCATATATATGAGGTGAAGCAGCGTGAAGATGAACGGGATCGATGCCGGTCAAACAAACAAGTCGTTCCAGCCCGCTATCGTGGCGCGGATATCTAAATCGGGTCTCTCCACCTACCGCTTGAGCAAGTTCGCCAACGAAATCAAAACCTTTGTAGCCATTGAGTATGTTCAGACGTTCAACCAATGAATCCAGCGACTCGCCAGGCAACAGCTCGGTCCGCCGCAGCAAAGGCCGCACCACGGGTACTTTCATAGCCCGAGCGGTTTCAATCCTGTTTTGATTCGCACGTTGTTTTGATCGCATTCAATGGCCTTAATCGTTGTTTCTACAAACGGGTTAACCTTCGTCTTCAGCTGTCGAGCGAGCCGGGTCTGGAAAGCCCAGACCAGATCGGGTAACTCAAGCACGTCCTTATCGTGAGCCATCAGGCTGGCATACCGCATCAAGTTCATGACGTTGCCGACCAGCCCATGGGTCGCCATATAGATACGTCTGACGAGTTCAGTCCGTGACAATTTCGTCGAGATCGATTTGTCCAACGCCTTTTCAACATACTCGATGAACTTGACAAACTCTGATCCCTGCGTGTCCCAATCGAAAGGGCGCAGCGTTTCGCGGATCGCAAAGAGACGGGATAACTGGGGATTGGAGTCGAGAATCTGATCAATGCTGCCCTCGAGTCCGGTCACGACAAAGGTGACGCGGGTCGTCTTGATCAGCACTTTCAGCCAATCCGACACGGTCTCTATGACCCGGTTTCGATCCCGATCAATCAAGTGGTGAAAGTCATCCAAGATGGCTAAGCGCACACCACAGCCAGGCAACAGAATACGGAGGCGCTGATCCATGGACCACTGCGGACCTTTCTGTCCGGCCGGGTCACCCAGTTCCACCAGGCACACCGAGGCCACACTTTTAACGGTGGCCGGTGAGGGGATCATCATATAGAAGACTGGAACACGAGTACCGGCCCGCGTTTCGAGACGCGGATAAGCACGTACGATGTCCTCAACTAATGTTGACTTACCAACACCCGATTGACCTTCCAGCGCCATACACTGCGGTTCACCAGTTCGTTCAGTCATTTCTGCACACTGCCAGAACAGGCGGGAGAGTTGTTTAAAGCGCGGGTAACGGATGATGGGAATCATCGGTAGGCGAGTACTGTCCGCTGGAATTCGACGAGACATGATTTGGACTCCTTTCAATTACTGATATTACGTAGGCACAATGCCAATCTCCCAATCCTCATCATTTCCGGATGGAAGGAGGGATAGCAGATTCGCTGAGGGTGCTGGTTTATCAACTGTGGGCATTGGGTTCAATTGACTGGGTGGATCCCCACTGGTCTGCCAGCGTGCTAAACGGGTACGTGTTGCGGCCTTTTTACGCACCCGTGCGACTTGGACGATTCCCTGAATTTGCATTTTGGCCTGACCCAGAGCCGCCGAATCAGTCCGATCCCATTGGGAGCGCGCGAAGTTGCGAATGACTCGATGCTTCCATAACGATAAGCCGTTTGTGTACTCTGGATCGTTTGCTGGAACTTCGATATAACGCGACGGTTGCGATGGATCTTGAACATGGAGGCAGCGTAGATCGCCAGGGTGATATTTGATTTTCACTCGTTGATGCCTGTTGGGATATCGAGCTCGCAGCGCTCCCAGTTCTGGGCAGTTGTAACGCAGGTGCTCAAAATCGATTCCATAATGGTGGAGAGTACGCCACTCTACGCGGCTCAAAAGAATTAAAAGTTCTTGAGGCTCTGTCGGCAGACGGGGTGAGAACAAGCAATCTTGGACGGTTTTCTCCCACTGGTAGGCCGGGATACCCTCCAATCCACGATGGAATTCCTCGGCATAAACGTCGATGACAAAGAGGTGCAGTATTTTCGTGAGGTCGTCTAAACTTAGGCAGGCATTCTGCACACTGTCATACTCGCCCCGCTGCTCCAGATTCGAAAATGTGGTGCCAGGAAGTGTATGAAATAAACCTGAGGAAAGTGTCCGAAAGTGACGTTCGATGGCGGCTTTGAACTCGGGGGTAACTACCGGGCTGCGTACCAACTCCATCCCCAATAAATCACAGGCATCTGTCAGATCGCGTCCAATGAACTCCTTGGCATTATCGACGACTAATGTGAGAGGGACACCAAAAGCTCTCCAATCATGTTGCGTAGTATATTTTTCTTGGACATTTCCTTTCGGGCAAATGGCGTGATGTAAACATTCCATAACGGCGTAGTAGCCGGGAGGTTCAAAGCCAATATAAAAACCCAATGGATAACGAGTTGCGACATCGAGACAATACGTGAGCGTTGGGCGTCCTAAGGGGAGACCTGTTTCTTCATCAACAACAATGATATCGACGCGTGTGTGATCGATCTCCACCCGTTCAAGGGGTAACGTTGGATAGTGATTCTGTCCATATTGTTTAGCACTCCTTCGAGCGGCATGTCGGCTCTGTCTCCTCATCTTTTGAGCAGGCAAATCAAGCGCATGGATCCGGCGAGCGATACTTCCCCAGCAAGGGCATGATAATTGCTCCTGTTCGGGGCGGCGTTGATTCTCCTCTCGCGCCCGCACAGCCACAATGTCGCGAACGTCGGTGACGGTCACTTTCTCACGCCGCGAGTAGAAATCCCGGGCGACACTGTCGACGAGTTCGGTAACTTCATGGGGTAATCGCGTCTTCCCCTTGCCACCGCGTTGTCCCGTGTGAGGGCAGAGAACCAACAGGTCATTGCCGCCAGACTCATAGAGACTCAGCCAGCGATACAGGGACCGTACACTGACTCTTGAACCACTGTTAGGGTCAGGCGGATCGAACGTCGGTGA
>CAKKQG010000406.1 GCA_919901875.1 Anaerolineales bacterium | reverse complement strand
GACCCCGCCGCCGTGAAGGCCCAACTTAACCACGGGGCTGCCGCCGTGCCGGTGGCAACGATGGCGAACGATAAGACGATCAACGCGAAGGCATAAGGGCGAGAGATCGGAATCGCAGGCGCGCCTTCGGGCGCAGGTTTGACGTAAACAACTTTCAAGACGATCAAATAGTAGTAGAGACCGATAATCGAATTGATGATGCCGACGAAGACCAGCCAGATCAAATCTGCTTTGACTGCGGCGGCGAAGACGAAAAACTTAGCGGCGAAACCAACGAGTGGCGGCATCCCCCCGAGTGAGAGGAAGGCGACCAACATCGCTAATGCGAGTCCGGGTGATCGCCGGCTCATTCCAGCGTAATCGGCGATCTCATCGGAACCGGCAACACGCGAGAACAAAATCACCACAGTAAAGGCGGCGAGATTTGTGAAGACATACCCCGTGAGATAAAACACCGTCGCCGCGATTCCTTCTTTCGAGAGCGCGACGATGCCCATCATGGCGTAGCCCGCATGTGCAATAGAGGAATACGCCAACAGGCGTTTGATATTTTTTTGCGGCAGGGCAAGCAAGTTGCCCACCGTCATCGTCACCGTTGCCATCGCCAACATCATCGGCAGCCAATCAATATTGGGACTGAAGCCGATCAAGAAGATGCGGATGAGAACGGCGAAGCCTGCGCTCTTGGAGGCAACCGAAAGGAATGCCGTCACGGGTGTGGGAGCGCCTTCGTACACATCCGGAGTCCAGAAGTGAAACGGCACCAGCGCAACTTTGAATCCAACCCCGACCAACACCATCAACGCCGACACCACGAGCGGAAGTGTTGCAACCTTGCCGGCTTTGATCACTTCGGCGATGTGATAAAGATTCGTCTCGCCGGTGAAGCCGAAGAGCAAACTGAAACCGTAAAGCATCACGGCAGAAGTCATCGCGCCGAAGAGAAAATACTTGAGACCCGACTCGGCGGATTTGTCGTCGTCGTGCAAAAATCCGGCGAGGGCGTACAAACCAATGGAGGTCGTTTCGACAGCGAGATACAGCATGATCAGATCAGCCGACATCGCCATGAAGTTCATGCCGAAGACACAGCCGATCAACACCGTGAAGTATTCGCCTTTGCGATTCAGCTTCTCAACATCCACGCTGATCAACGCCGTGATCGCTCCGGCGAACATAAAGATCATGCGGAAGAGAAATGAGGCGAAGTCATTGCGGATCATGCCGCC
>CAKKQG010000405.1 GCA_919901875.1 Anaerolineales bacterium | reverse complement strand
CGTTGAGCTTTGATTCGCCGCGCGGCGAAATACGAATCACTCACGCTTCTATGCTGGGAAACCGCATCGGCATTTATCCGTGGATGAATGACGACGAGATAAAAAAATTGATTGGCGATCCGCCGTCACTCTTTTGCGTGGGTCACACCCACATCCCGCTCGTGCGGCGACTCAACGGAACAATGGTAGTTAACGTGGGCTCGGCCGGGTTGCCATTCGACGGCAACCCCTGCGTGAGTTACGCTCAGATCACATCCGATCAGAGTGAGTGGAATGTTGAAATCATCCGTCTCGATTATGACCGAGCGCAAGCCGAGCGCGATCATTTTGAAACAGGTTACAACGAAGAGGGCGGCGCGTTGGCGAAGTTGGTGATCGAAGAATTGCGCAGTGCGAAGTCGGCGATCTTTCAGTGGTCGGAGAAATACGAGAAGGCAGTGCGGGCAGGAGAGATGGGGATGGAAGAGTCGGTGAGGAAGTTCTTGGAAGAAAGAGGTATACAAGTAGACAAGTAAACACGTATCTGCTTGTGTACCTGTCTACCTGTTTACTTATCTACATCTAACTCAAAAACGGATTCGTCTCCCTCTCTTCCCCTATCGTCGTCGGCTCGCCATGACCTGAATACACAATTGTTGAGTCAGGCAACGTGAGCAGTTGCGTTTGGATGCTTGAAATCAGTTGTTCGTAATTGCCGCCGGGCAAATCGGTGCGCCCGATGCTTCCTTGAAACAACACATCACCGCTAAAGATCACACCGTCAGCCTTTTGATAAAACGCAACGTGACCTTGCGTATGACCGGGAACGAAACAAACTTCAAACTTCAAATCTCCAATCTGTAAGGGCGAAGCATGCTTCGCCCCTACAACATAATCTTCCAATTTAATCGTCGGCTCAGGCGGCTCGTCAATATCTAAACCAAATAATTTTGCGCCGCCGCGCATTTTGTAGAGCGGCAATTCTTTTGAATGTAACGCCACCGGGATATTGAGAGTCCGCACTAAGCCCGCCACGCCGCCGATATGATCAAAATGCGAGTGCGTTAACCACACCGCGCGCACCTTCGCCTTCATCTTCTCTGCGTGATCAATAATCAAGTGCGCGTCCCAACCGGGGTCAACGACAATCGCTTCGCGCGTGGCGGCATCCACCACGATATAGCAATTCGTTCCAACAGGTCCTAAAGACAAACAAGAAATTTCAAGTTTCATAGTCGGATAGCAAGTAGACACGTAGACAGGTAGTCAAGTAGTCAAAGATCATCTTTTCATCTTGTCACCCCTTCATCTTGTCACCCCTTCATCCCCTTCACCTCTTCACCCTTTCACCCCTTCACCTTTTCACCCCTTCTCTTTTTCTCCTTAGCAGGCTTGCCGCGAATCTTTTCCCACAACCACGTCCCGATCTCTTTGGCGAGCGGGAAACCTAATACCGTTCCTATGCCGCCGCCCGCAAAACCGATCACGCCCACCATGCGCGCCACACCAAGCGGCAGAAAAATATACTTGCTCACTTCCAGATCAAAATCGCGCACCCACAACGGTTTGTTAATTGTCTCGCCGCTCTGCTTCGGCACGTAACGCAGTTGCAAAAGAATCTTAAACGTCTTCACGCCGTCGCTCTCCGGGTTCACCGTCCAAATCCATTTCACATCCTGCCCCTGCGTCATCGGTTGTTCCCACGCGCCTGCGTGATCAATTTTAAATCCCGCCGACTCGAGCGTCGCAATCGCCGTCACGTTGTGTGTATCATAAAGATTTTCAATTTTGATCGGATCACTTATCACTTGCCCGCCCGAAGGTTTCGCCGTTGGTGTGAGGTATGTGCCATCAGGCGAAACAACAAGTGTGAGTGTGATGGATGGCGTGTCGCCCAAATAGATTCGTGATGGATACTGCAACTCGATCACGCGCGACTCAGGCGGGCGCACGGTGACGCCGCCACCCCCTTGCGGCTCCTTCGTCGGGGTCGCCGCCGATGGCTGCGTAGGCGCAAGTGTCGCCGCAGGTGCAGCCGTGGGTTGTGGCGCTTGTGTAGGTTTGGGTGCTTCAGTTGGCATCGGCGTGGCACACGCGCCTAACAAAATGCTGCACACAAAAATTAAAGGCAGCACGCGCATCGTCCGCTTCTGCTTGCGGCGAGTCGCATCCATCACGCCCATCAACAAAACAGGCAGCGCGTTACGCTGAGGCAGTTCCATATCCTGCGGCGAAATGTTTTGCCGATTCACTTTCACCTGACTCGGCAGAAAGGAATAGATCAATGCCGCCAGCGACAGAACAAGAATGATCAGACTGATGATGCCAATGATGCGTCGTGAGTTCATGGTTCACGTCCTCCTGTTAAAAAGAGTATAGCACTACAAAATCCTAAATCCCAATAACCAAAATCCCAAACTCAAAACTCCAACTTTCAATCTCCAATCTCCAATCTCCAGAATCATATAGACATCCTCCCGTCTGTAGTGGTATAACCTTACAGTTCTATGCCCCGTCTCAAATCTGATTTATACGAATCACTCTACGCCGGTTTCAACGCGCCGATCTCGCGTTTCGATTGCGGCAAAATGTGCGCGCCGCACAACGGCGGCGAACCCGTATGCTGCAACACCAAGTTCGCCATCCCCGTCAGCACCATTGAAGAGTGGACGTTTCTTAAATCGCGCAGCAAGATGTGGCATTCTTACAAGCCGCGCGATGAAGCCGAGCGCAAAGTGAAAGAGGCTTTGCCGCGCTACTGTAAGATGATGGAATGTAACGGCGCATCTCAATGCGAGCGCGACAACCGTGCTTTATCGTGTCGCGCCTTTCCGTTCTTCCCGTACGTCACGAAGGAATACGAGTTTGTGGGTCTGACGTATTACTGGACATTTGAAGAAACATGTTGGGTGATCAGCAACTTGCAGATTGTGGACAAAGGATTCGTGTCTGAGTTCATTAGCACGTTTGACTACATCTTTCGCAAGGTAGCAGACGAACTGGAAATCTTCCGTGACCATTCCGCTTCAATGCGGCGAGTCTTTTCGCGACGCGGCACAAGCATCCCGCTCATTGGACGCGATGCAAATTTCTATGAAGTGATTCCCAAGACAGGGGTGATACAACCGGCGAAGGTTAAGGCATTCGAGAAGTTTGGAGTGTATAGAGATTAGAGATTGGAGATTTAACCGCAGAAATTTTTATCACGAATGTTCCGAATTTGACGAATTTGACTAATAAAACAAAATAAAAATTCGTGGTATTCGTTTACGCAGTCCCCGTAGCGTAGCGAAGTGGGATTCGAGTCATTCGTGATTGAGATGCGTAAGTCCAGCAAATAACATGAGCCAAGATAAATTAGTAGTTGTCGGCGCACGCGAACATAATTTAAAAAATATCACCGTTGAGATTCCGCGCG
>CAKKQG010000404.1 GCA_919901875.1 Anaerolineales bacterium | reverse complement strand
GTTTGGCATTTGCGGCGCTGCCACGCCGCCGCTCATCGGCGCACCCAAGCCCATCGGTCGCCCGTAGTAAATCGGTCGGTACCAAATCGGCGGCGGCACCGTGGGCTCTGCCGCGAAGGCATTGATCCAGCGTCGCTCCAGTCCAAAGGCAATCGCGTACGGTAAATACTTTTCAAACTGATCGGTTGCCTCTTTCACATCTTTATATTTTTGAATGTTGCCCAAATACTTTTGAAAAGCTTTCCACTTCGCCGCTTCTTCCGCGCCTTTGCGAGTCTTGCGCGGCATGGATTGTCCCATGATCGCCAAGCCCACGCCGAACACGCCGATGGGAATCACCGGACACAACGCGGAGAGACTCACCGCATCGAGAATGCCAAACGCTATCACGCCAGCCACAAACGCAAATACAACCAGCATCACGCCAACAGTTGTATAACCGCCGCGCACTTGGTCAGGCGAAACAGAAAATAATTTTTCCTTGACCGCTTCGCCATAAAGCGCGGCTTCGATCGTAGGCAGCCGCGTGAAGAATCCTTCGGGCAATTTACCTAAATCCACTTCGTCGCCACGAATGAACAGCGCGTTGTAGAGTTCCGTTTCGTGTCTCCGCGCATCGCTCAGCGCATTTTTCTTTTTGAGGATGAAACGCTTCGCCGCTGATCCGAAAGAGCCTTTGACTTCTCGTTCTTCCATTGTAAGAAAACCGCGCCGCGCCAGATCGATCATCGTCGCCGTCAGATCGCGCAAGTCAGCGCGTTCATCTACCAACGCTCCGGCAACTCCGGCGGGCAAATCGGACGGCGGCTCGGTGATGTACTCTGCCACCAACCCAACATTTGGATCGCGCCCGAACATGAACCAGACTAAATACAACATCGCTGGCACAGCAAGCAGCATCGCCAAACCCAACGCGCCGAGTCCGAGATCGATCCACGGTTTCACTTCCGTCTCAAATTTATACTGACGATCAAATTCGGTTTGCCACGACGGTGTGGGCGCGGTGATCGCCCCGTGTTTAAAAATAATCCCGAACTGAAATCCTTGATTGGGGGAAACCGAACTTTGCAGGTCTATGGTAACCATTTTGCCCTCGGGGCTGATCTTCCATTTGGCGGCGGGTCCTGCAAAATCGGGATCGGCGGCGAGAGGCGCGGGCAAATAAATTTTAATTGTGGAAGCGTATACGGGATACTCCAACGCATCGGGGATCGCCATGAATTGCACTTTGTCGCCGGCAGCATACTGGCGCACCACACCTTTTACAGTGTACGAGAGTTGGAATTTGCGAGTCTGGTTGGTGATAGATGGGAAACGCCATACGACTTCGATCTCATCTCCGCTTTGTGTCGCCGAAAAAGTATAATCGCCTGCCGCCCCCGATTGATACGTGCGCCCGCCGACTTCGGCGAGAGAGACATTCGTGACGCCGTCGCTATTCTTTAACCGTATCGTCTGAAAACCTTCGCGGAACGGTCCGCCCTGAAATCTAATTTGCTGAACTTGAACAACGTTGATGTCACCGTTAGGAAGAACGGTCACATCTACATCGAGCCGATCCGCCACGACAGACTTGGCGAATGACGGCGAAGCCGCCGCAGGCGCGACGGCGACACCGAGCAGAACGATCAACAACAAAACTGGCAACAAAACTTTTCGCATGTAATCATCTCCAAAGGGAAACAAAGGAACTACGGGGAATTATATGCTAACGAAGGTGAAACGCAA
>CAKKQG010000403.1 GCA_919901875.1 Anaerolineales bacterium | reverse complement strand
TGCTGCGCTTGCGAGACGTGGCGCTGGATCGTTCCAAAATCATCCGAGTTGTATGCGCCGGCCGATGGCACGTCCCACGTTTTGTTGCCGTCGAATGTGGGTGGGTCATACCACATCATGTAATCGGCGATCACCACGCGCTCTGTGCCGAGATGATTGATCCCCGCGCCACTTGCCGTTGCGGTTGACGGCGTCGCAACCGGAGTCGCGCCGGGCACACTTCCGCTCGCGCTGGGGATGATCAACACTTGACCCACAAAGATCGTCACGCCTGTCAGCTTATTTGCTTTTTGGATGGCGACGACGGTTGTGTTGAAACTGCGGGCGATGCGAGATAAGTTGTCGCCGCGCTTCACGACGTACGTTGTGGATCCTGAACCGGCTGACGACGGTGTCGCCGTCACCGTTGTGGATGGCGTTGTAGTTGTAGTGGCGGCGCCACTCGCGCCGCTCGGGATAATCAATACTTGCCCGACGAAGATCACGGTGCCGGTCAAGTTGTTTGCTTTTTGAATGCCTTCAACCGTCACCCCAAATTTGCGCGCGATGCGCGACAGATTGTCGCCAGCCTGAACGGTGTAACTTGTCCCTTGCGCTTCAACGGTTTGAATTGGCAAGGCGGACAAGACAATGGTGAGGGTGAGAAAGATCAAAATGATTCGACGCATGGTAACGCTCCTTTACTTTTAAAAGAAACCCGCTTTCCGAAAGAAAACGGGTTTTCCTTTAGTTCCTTGTTTCCCTTATTTCCTTTTTTTACTTTGTTTCCTATTTATTCCGGTACCCATTCGCAAACTCGCACGTCAAGTTCATGTAGAGATCGCCGTAAGTCTTGCCCGGTTCGATCTGCGTGCCTTCGATCCACTCGTTGAACGATTTGACCAGCAAGAAATCGCCGCCGGTATACAGCGCGGCGTTGTACGTCTCGCGGTAATACTGCCCGCCTTGACGATCACGCGCGAAGTGCGGCGCGTCGGATCGCAAATCACCGGGTGCGTTGACTGACTTGGTGTCGTCAAAGCCTGCGGCGATGGTGTCGGCGAAATAGAAGTAGGTGTTGTTCAACTGCGCTGCCTGCTTGAGCTGCGAAGCCCAACGCGCTTGCTTGAGCCACGACTGCGGATAATCTTTGTGATCAATGCGATACACATACTGCCCATCAAACGGCGGGTTGAAAGTTGGGTAAAGTCCTTCCGCCATCCAGATCGTGTTGTGTTGCGGGTCAACCGCATTGCGAATTTGTTTCCAAGCGTCGAGCGCGGCGGCATCACTGCCCCACGGGCGCGGCATATCAGTGAAGAAGATCACCGGCTTGCCGCCCAGTTTCAAATAGTTGCCGCTTCCCGTCCAGTTGTTCATCGCGTAGCGCACGGCATCGGCGATGGAGTCATTGTTCGCGCCGGGCAAGATATTCGTTTGGATCACTATGGCGTGGCGCAAGCTCGTTCCAGCCGACGCCTGCATCAGTTTATTGAAGTTGCCGGTGGTGCGTGGTTCGTTGGGTCCGTACCAATGCGCCGCAAAACCGTTCAAGCACGCTTGTTGGGCTTGGGCAACGTGACGTTGAATAATGCTGAAGTCGTCGGAGTTATACGGTCCATCGCGCGGCACATCCCAAGTTTTATTGCCATCGAATGTCGAGTGGTCGTACCACATCAAGTAGTCAGCCAGCACCACGCGATCCACATTGGTCGGGCTGTTGGCGGTTGCTCCACCCGAAGAGGCGGCGCCACTTGCGCTCGGCGCGGCTGCCGCACCCGGCACGTATTCCAAGATCGCATTCTGCGAGACGTACGAGTCGCCAAAAATTTCGATGTTCGACAACGTTGTGCTCTTCCATTTATTCGCCGCCGCGCCCGTCGCCGAAACGGTGACGTTGTGCTTGCCGATGGATAGCAAATAATTGCCCGTCGAATAATTTTCAATCGTGCCGAGTTCCTTGTCGCCCTCTTTCACTAAACACTTGGCATTATCGGTGAATGCTTTGTTGAGCAGCTCGCAGTAAAGATACAACGTGCCGACAAGCGACGTGCGGTTAGGGTAGAGCGCGGCGTACGAAGGATACGCGCCGGCATAGACCCACGCCGGTTGCGAGGCGTTGCTGTATTGAAACTTGCCCACGATCTTTGGATCGGTGATGTTCTTCGCTTCCACCGTGTGCGCGCCATCTTTAGCATTGAGTTCCACCTGTGCCACTTGCGTGCCAACTTGCACGCCGTCCAAAAATAAATCTGCCACCAAGTTATCGCCGTACCAACTCGCTACGCTGATCTGCAATTTGCCTTTGACGTAATTGCGATTGATGTAGAACGTGATCGGCGTCGCCAACCCTTGCCAGCCCCACATCGTGAGCGATTGATCGGCGTAGTTATAAAGATCGCCGAAGCCCTCGTTGGCGCTGTCTTTGATGTTCTTCACCTCAACGACGTTGTTGGCATTGGGTGTGCCGACCAACCGCGCGCTGTTCACGTTTTGAGCGATCATTTTTCCGTTGAGATAGAAATCGCCGCTCATGTTCGCTTGAGGGAAACTCGCATCGAAACATGCGGCGGCAGGATCGCAAACCGCTTGCGCTTGCACTATAGGAGTTGAAGAGAATGAAGCAAGCACAAAGGTTGCAACAAAAAAGATTCGAATTGAACTTTCAAATATGCGACGCATAGAAGCCTCCATGACATGAATGAGTTTAGAGTAACAGAAGTATGATACTTCAACAATCCCACAAATGGCATTGTCGAATCATTAAATCCTGATTAAGTGGTAAATTACTTGATAGGAGAATTTGGATTGATGCGGAAAAGTTTCATATTGGTAGCGATTTTGTTGACAGCCTGTGGATCAGACTCGACTCGCGCCGCGGCGACTCGCATCTCGAATCAGGTGATGCCGCCGACTGCGGCGGTTGCCGCCACTCCTCCAAACACCGTCGTCGGGCAGCTCGCCTGTGGCGCGGAGGCGGCGATCATTTTGGCGCAGACCCAATCTGATCTGGCGTTAGCCGCTATCGCCAAAGTGGAGGCGATTCAAAAGACGACGCAAGATCAAATAAAGATCGGCAAAGAAGGGCAGGCGGTTTTTGCAACGGCGCGTGACGCGATGAAACGCCAGCCTGTGGCGGATTGCTTAACCCCCGCCAAAAATTTTGCGGTGCAATTTTTTGAGGAACGTGTCGCCGCCTATACCGCGCTGGCTTCGGGTGATAGGGCGGGCTACAACAAACATCTCGCCGAGGGCGAAACCGCACGGCAGAATATGATCGGCGCGGTGAATAAAGTGTTGGGGCAGTAGCAGATGGCGAATGGCTGATGGCAAATGGCGTGATACGTGATGAGTGATGCGTGACGGGCGATACGCAATACGCTATCCGCCAGATCAAGCCGCATCGTCACCGCCGACTCACAGCACGCGCCTTTGAACTCTACCGACTCTTTCACCGGCGCGGGCGCGTCATCGCGCTTGATGATTCGGAATCCGAACTTGGGGAAAAAGTTTTGTGCGGTCTCGGTTAGCAAGATGATGGTGTGAATACGATCTTCCTTCGCCCGATCTAAAATCTGCCGCGCCAACTTAATCCCTACTCCCTTTCCCCTCTCTTCCGCATTCACCGCCACCGAACGCAATAACGCGCACTCACCATAAATTTCTAATCCCGCGCAACCGATCAACGATTCATCTTTGATCGCCAACACGAAATGATCGAGATGATCTTGCGCCCCATCAAGCGGAAGTTTTGCCTCTTGAAGAAGTTGCGCGATGTGATTCCAATCGGATGACGTGGCATTGCGAAAAACAATTTTGTTCATGATCTAAACCAGAACGCTGAAAGCGATGATAAAAGATTCTTGGCTCTGCAGAATTTAACGTGAACGCTTGAGATGTCATTCCGAGGAGCGTTCTTTGCGACGAGGAATCTCTTTGATCGCCCCAGAGATTACTCGCGGAAAAA
>CAKKQG010000402.1 GCA_919901875.1 Anaerolineales bacterium | reverse complement strand
CATGCCCTCCCCCTCCTTCATCATCTCCCGCCGCCGCGCACGCCGCGAAGAATCAGAACGTGGGCTGACAAGAGTCTGGCGTACGCTTTCCACATTTGCGCTAACAACAATCAGTGTCGCGCTCATCGTCGTCGTCGGCGCAGGGATTGCGTTGGCGCAAGCGTATTCGAGTTACATCGCGGACTTGCCCTCGGCAGATCGTTTGCAGAAAGCATTTAGCTCCTCATCCAGCAACGAGTTTTTTCAAACGACTAAACTTTATGATCGCACTGGCACGGTGCTGCTGTACGAAGTGATCGATCCACGCGCTGGAGATCGGCAGTGGATGAGCATCGGCAAAATTCCAAAACACTTCATCAACGCCACGATAGCCAGTGAGGACAAAACTTTTTATACGAACCCCGGTTACGACCTCGAAGGCATCCTGCGGGCGTTTGTTTCCAACGCCAGAGGCGGCGCCACGCAAGGCGGTAGCACCATCACTCAACAACTCGTCAAGAACGTCATCATCCCCGCCGACGAGCGCGCCGTGCAATCGTACGAACGCAAACTGCGCGAAGTGTTGATCTCCGCCGAAGCCACCAACCGTTACAGCAAGGATCAAATTTTGGAGTGGTACCTCAACACAAATTTTTACGGCAACCTTGCCTACGGCGTGGATGCGGCGGCGCGGGTGTACTTCGGCAAATCGGCGAGTGAGCTGACGCTGGCAGAGAGCGCGATGCTCATTGCCATTCCGCAATCGCCGACGATCACGCCCATCAGCAAACCTAAAGAATCAAAAGCGCGACAAGAAATTATTTTAGAGGTGATGGCGCGTGAAGGATTCATCACCGCCTCGCAAGCGCAAGCGGCAAAGCAAGAAGATGTGTTGAGCAAAATTAAATCACTCGACACACGCTTCAATGTGCGCGCGCCGCACTTCAGCGTCTACGCGGTTAACGATCTGGTTAAACTTGTCGGCACAGATTTAACCTATCGTGGCGGACTCAAAGTGATCACATCGATTGATCTCAACTTGCAAGATCAAGCGGAGTGCCTGGCTAAATCGCAAGTGCAACGCCTCTCTGGAAACAACCCCAATGCCGCCGCGCCCACCGCCACTGGCAAAGCGTGTGAAGCCGCCGCACTTCTTGCGCCGCCACGCGCGGGCGAAGCCAATGTGAATCACGATGTGTCCAACGCTTCAATAGTGATGATCGATCCGCGCAACGGGCAGGTGTTGGCGATGGTGGGTTCGCTTGATTATTGGAACGAAGCGATCAACGGCAAATTTAATGTCGCCGCCGATGGCAAGCGGCAGCCGGGTTCGTCCTTCAAACCGTTCACCTATCTCACGGCATTCTCGCAAGGCTACACCCCTTCAACAATGGTTCTCGATGTGAGAACGTCATACCCGCAGCAAGGCGGCGTCCCCTACGTCCCCGAAAATTATGATCGCCAATTTCATGGACCGGTCAGTTTAAGAATCGCACTCGCCCGCTCGTATAACATCCCCGCTGTTGAGATGATGAATCGAGTCGGCGTGGATAACGTGATCCGCACCGCGCATCGCATGGGCATCAACACTTTGGATCGCGAGTCATCGTATTACGGACTCGCGCTCACGCTCGGCGGCGGTGAGGTGTCATTGCTTGATATGGCATACGCCTACAGCGTGATGGCGAACAAAGGTCAAATGGTTGGGCAACCGGTGACGGCTAACGCAAGGAGAAGCGGCTATCGCGCGCTCGATCCGATTGTGATCTTGCGCGTGGAAGATGCCAAGGGCAACGTGTTAAGTTCATGCGGCGAAGACGGCAACACCGCGTGTCAATTTGATCGTCCACAAACGCAACAAGTGTTAAGCGAGCAACTGGCATACTTGATCACCAATATATTATCTGATGAGCAAGCGCGCATTGGCGCATTCGGTCATCCTAATCCGTTGGAGATTGACCGACCGGCGGCGGCGAAGACCGGAACGACGAATGATTTTCTCGACAACTGGACGATGGGTTACACGCCGCAATTAGTGGTGGGCGTGTGGGTCGGCAACACCGACTCGAAGCCGATGAAAAATGTTTCGGGCTTGACGGGTGCCGCGCCGATCTGGAACGCGCTGATGAAATATTCTGTGAAGCAGCTTGGCTTGCCGCCTGAAGGTTGGAAAGAGCCGCAAGGCATTGTGAAAGCGCGCGTGTGTTATCCGTCGGGATTGATGCCGAGCCGCATTTGCCAAAGTGCGGTGAACGAAGTTTTCATCTCTGGCACCGAGCCGCACTCGACGGATAACGTGTGGCAGGAGTTTGAGATCAATCGTGAGACCGGAAAATTGGCGACAGTTTTCACGCCGCAAAATTTAGTGGAGAAAAAAGTTTTTCAAGTTCTGCCGCCCGAAGCGAGCGATTGGATTCGTGAGACGGGTTTGCCGCAACCGCCGAACGAATACGACACAATTCAAAATCCAAACGATAAAGCAGATGTGGCGATCCTCTCGCCCTCACCGTTTGGTTATGTGCGCGGCGAGATTGTGATCAAAGGCACGGTGAAGCCGGAGAACTTCCAACTTTTCAAATTGCAATTTGGTCCAGGCTTGAATCCAACGAAGTGGACGCAGATCGGGGATGATCGCAAAGAGAAAATTGAAAATGACGAACTGGGCAAGTGGAACACAACCGGCTTGAACGGACTATACACGATTCAACTCGTCGCGCTTAAACTCGATCAAACTTTTGCCGTCTCCACCATGCAAGTGACGGTGGACAACACGCCGCCCAACGTTAAACTCCTCGCGCCTACCGACAACCAAGAATTTCAGATCAAGGATGAATCGATCATCATTCAGCCTGATGCGAAAGATAATTTATCGTTGTCGTTTGTAGAAATTTACGTAGA
>CAKKQG010000401.1 GCA_919901875.1 Anaerolineales bacterium | reverse complement strand
TTGGCGTAGTAATAACGCTGCGGGTTTTCTTGAGCCAGTCGCCGCGCTTCAAGGATTGCGCCGTCTGATCCTTCGAGCGGATCGGTGAGAATTAATTCTGCGCCAAGTGTTTTTAGAATCGAGAGTCGTTCCGGGCTGGCATTTGCCGGGACGGCGAGGGTGACTCCGATGCCGCGCGCCGCGCCGAATGTGGCGTAGGCGATGCCCATGTTGCCTGAGGTCGAATCCAACAAGCGTTGACGAGTCGGATCGAGTTTGCCGCTATTAAGCGCGTCATGAATGATGTTGAGGGCAGGGCGATCTTTAACCGAGCCGCTCGGGTTGAACCATTCGGCTTTGGCAAATACTTGCACGCTTGTCGGCAAATCATTCGTGATTCGTTTTAAGCGAATCAACGGCGTGTTGCCCACGCGCGATTCAAGCGAGTCGGGTTCGGTGTAGAGGAATTTAATTTTTGTTTGAGTCAGCATTATGTTGAACGTATTGCGTATTTCGTAGTGCGTAATGGAATACGCATTACGAAATACGTTTTACTCATCAGAATTTTTGAAAATAAAAAAGCCAACTAGCGCAAAAAAAGAATGGACGCATCCAGCGAAACTTTCGTTTCGGCGCGTCCACTCTTTGCTAGTTGGCTTTCGTCAGTCGTGCGAGAAGGCTTAGAGCAATAGGGGACTAACGCCCACGCTCCATACAACACATACAAGCCGCCATGCACGCAACTGTTGAAATCATACTTTCTAAAGTCTATCGCCTTTTAGTATATTGTCAATACAAAATTTCTGAGAGGATTATGAGCAGTTTTGCACAGATTGAATTAAGGTAGAAAGAAGAGCGGGCGCGCCCATGGAATAGAGGCAACGATAACGAGCATGGCAATCGTGAAGAAGATCGCCGCGCGTTTGTGTTTGGCATCCGCCTCACCGGCTTTCTTCGAGAGTGACCGTCCAATGTGAGTCAAGGCGAGAGCCGTGATCATCATCGAAATATGTTCGATCCCCCAAAAACGCAGTTCGGTGTTTCGCATCGCCGCGCCAAAATCTTTGAAGGCGGCAAGGCTGTACGGGCTGAGGAAAAAATATAGGATGAGCCCAAGCATCACCTGCACATCCATCCCGATCATGTAGATTAAGCCTAAACGATCATCAACCTTGTTCCATTCCTTCTTGCCGAACCATCCCCAAATCGCTTTGCCAAGAGCCAGCACTCCGGCGATCACGACAAGCCAGCGCGTGATGGAATGTAGAAACAGAAAGATAGAATATGCCAACTGCATTTTAGATTCTCCTATTCGACGGGCAAACTTAATTTGACGCTTATTATCTGCATTGCCTGATACTTGTCAATGAACTCTCTATTGACTGACACCCAAAACAAGCCTAAAATATCATCATTCGATTTATCGGATGAATTTGATGAATAGGATGCTATGAACCTTAACGAACTTGAATCTGATTTTTTGCGCTACATCGTCGCCAACGGGTATAAACCCGGTGACCGTATCCCGGCGTTAGGTGAGCTAAGCGAGGCGATGGGGATCAGCGTGAATAAGCTTCGGGAGCAGATGGAAGTTGCTCGAAGCTTAGGAATCGTCGGCGTCCGCCCGCGCACCGGAATCAAATTAGAAGAATTTGATTTCTTACCGGCTGTTCGATTCAGTTTATTGTTTGCGCTGGCGATGGATCCGGATTATTTTCAAACGTTTGGCGCGCTGCGGAAAAATGTTGAAGCAAGCTTTTGGTTGGAAGCAGTCAAATTGTTGACCAAAGAGGACAAGCGTTACTTACAAGAATTAATGCGCGCCGCTTGGGCAAAACTCAACGCGCCGCAAATTCAAATCCCGCACGCCGAGCATCGTGAACTGCATTTAGCGATCTTCCGTCGTCTGGGGAATCCATTTGTCAAAGGAATTCTCGAAGCCTATTGGGAAGCCTACGAGGCGATTGAGTTGAATCTTTTTTCGGACTACCAATACTTGCGTGAAGTGTGGACCTATCATCAACGCATTGTGGATTGTATTGTCGAAGCGAAGTATGACGAAGGTTACGAGTTATTGATCGAACACACGCATCTTCTGCGTCACCGCGAAACCGAACACGAGGCGCTGGAAGTTGCGCGATAAGAAATTATTTTATTGATAAGGAGAATTTGAAATGGCTGTTGAAGTGCAAACCAAGCCCGCTACGCAGTCGCCGTCGCGGGAGCCAATTGTGAATGACTTTTCGATCACGATTGCTACAAAGAACGGTTCGGGGAGTCAGACTGCAAATGCCACTATCTTGAGAGCGTTGTTTAAAATGGGCATTCCGGTGAGCGGGAAAAATATATTCCCCTCCAACATTCAAGGGCTGCCCACTTGGTACACCATCCGCGTGAATAAAGACGGTTTCACTGCGCGCAAGGACGAATCGGAAATTCTGATCGCCATGAACAAAGCGACAGTGATTGAAGACGTGCAGAAGATGAAACCCGGCACGATGTGCATTTATTCGGACGGGCTGGGTTATACGCCTCAGCGAGATGATGTGATCTTTTACAAGATACCGGCGGCAAAAATGGCGGCAACCTCCGGTTTAGAGGGCAAACTTCGCGGCTATGCCGAGAACATGGCTTACGTCGGCGTGTTGGCGAACTTGCTCGGCATTGAATATGTCGAACTTGAAGCTGCGCTCAGTCATCAATTTAAAGGCAAGGCGAAAGCCGTTGAGCCAAACACGAAGACGATCAAAGCGGCGATGGAGTGGGCGAAAGCCGAACTCACGAAAACTGATCCCTATCGCGTTGAGCGAATGGACAAGACGACAGGCATGATTACTATTGACGGTAACACCGCCGCCGCGTTGGGCGCCGTCTATGGCGGCGTCACCTTCGCCGCTTGGTATCCGATCACGCCAGCGACAAGCGTCGCCGAAGCGTTGGGCTATTACCTTAAACAACTGCGAACGGATCCCGCAACGCAGAAGCCAACTTACAGCATCATTCAAGCGGAAGATGAACTTGCCGCGCTGGGCATGGTGGTTGGCGCGGGATGGGCAGGCGCGCGGGCGATGACTTCTACTTCAGGCCCCGGTATTTCGTTGATGGCGGAATTTGCCGGTTATGCCTATTTCACGGAAATTCCGGCGGTGATTGTGAATGTACAGCGCATGGGACCCAGCACGGGGTTGCCGACTCGTACCTCCCAAGGCGATGTGATCCCTTGTTACTTTTTGGGGCATGGTGACAGCAAGCATCCCTGTTTACTTCCGGGAACGATCAAAGAAATTTTTGAATTTTCTTGGCGCGCGTTGGACCTCGCCGAACGATTCCAGACCCCGATATTCTTGTTGACTGATCTCGACTTTGGCATGAATCAGTGGATGAGCGAATCCTTTGACTACCCTGATCGAGAAATTGATCGCGGCAAAGTATTGAGTGCAGAAGACCTTGTCCGTCTCAAAGGAAATTGGGGACGTTACCGTGACGTGGACGGCGATGGCATTGGCTGGCGCACATTGCCCGGTACCGATCATCCCTTAGCCGCTTACTTCACTCGCGGCACGGGTCACACTGATCGCGCCACCTATAGCGAGAAGCCCGAAGATTGGGAAGGAAATTTGGAGCGGTTGAATCGCAAGTTTGAATCGGCTCGCAAGGTGCTTCCTGCGCCCGTTGAAGATCAGGTAGATGGCGCAGAGATCGGCATCATCGGATTCGGCTCCACTGATCCGGCAATTGTTGAAGCGCGGGTGCTGTTGGCAAAGAAGGGAATCAAAACCTCTTACATGCGTTTGCGCGCGTTGCCGCTTTCCGAGTCGGTCAGCTCATTCATCCGCGCGCACGAACGGGTCTATGTGGTCGAGATGAATACGGACGCTCAGATGACGCAGTTGTTGCGATTAGACACACCCGAATTAGCAGCGCGCATTTTTCAATTGAACAAGAACGATGGCTTGCCGCTGACCGCGCGTTGGATTTCCGAATCACTGCAAAAGATGGAGGCTTAACATGGCGACCCCAACCACAACTCAACCGCGCGGTAGCGCGAAAGTTAATAGACTCGGCTTAGAGAAATCAGTTTACAAAGGACTCGACTCCACGTTGTGTAACGGCTGTGGACACGACTCGATCTCGGCGCGCATCATTGATGCCTGTTGGGAACTTGGCATCAAAGCAGAATACGTTGCCAAGTTTAGCGGCATCGGATGTTCGAGCAAGAGTCCGGCGTATTTTTTGAGTCGCTCGCACGGCTTCAACTCATTGCATGGTCGTATGCCATCGGTGGCGACAGGCGCCATGGTTGCCAATAACACGTTGACCGGTATTGGCGTCAGCGGTGACGGCGACACCGGCAGTATTGGTTTTGGTCAATTCAAACACGCCGTGCGCCGCAACGTGCCGATGGTCTATATCATCGAAAATAATGGCGTGTATGGACTCACCAAAGGACAGTTCTCGGCGACGGCAGATGTGGGACAAGAATTAAAGCACGCCGGATTAAACGAACTGCCGCCGATTGATCTCTGCCTTGAAGCTTTGGTTGCCGATTGTGGCTTTGTGGCGCGGGCGTTTGCCGGCGATCCTAAACAAGTGACCGAATTGGTCAAAGCTGCGCTCTCGTTCAAAGGTACAGCGGTGATAGACATTATTAGCCCGTGCGTGACCTTCAACGATAAAGATGACTCTACAAAATCCTACTCGTGGGGCAAGACTCACAACGAGCGTATCTTCGATGTGACGTTTGTGCCTTCCTACGAAGAGATCACGGTTGACTATGACGAAGGTCAAGCGAAAGAAGTTGAATTGCACGACGGCTCGAAGATCGTTTTGAAGAAAGTAGATCGCTCGCACGACCCGACGAATCGCATGGCGGCGATCACGTTAATGGAACAGGCGAAAACGAATCAGTTGTTTGTTACGGGCTTAATCTACATCAATAGTGATCGACCTGATTTGCGTGATTACGAAGATTTACCGGAGACTCCGTTGGCGCTTATGCCGTCGTCGGTGACTCGCCCCTCAAAAGAATCGTTGACGAAGTTGATGCAAGGGATGATGTAATTGGTAAATTCCAAATCCCAAAAATCCAAAATCCCAAATTGAATCACTGAACAAAATGAAGCCGCTGAAGAAGCGGCTTTGTTTTTAAGACATCACAGGTCTGGATGCAATTTGGACATATATGGTCACAATGAGATTGAAAAACCCACATATAATCGCGCTATCAAACATCAAGTAAGGAGGATTTCTTTATGTCATGGATAAAGGGTCTCGTTTTTAGTTTGATCGGTTTCGGCGTTGGCATCGGCGTGATGGTGTTGTTGGGGAAACCGCTTAGCTCCGACGCAACGATCACAGTTGCCTACCTCATCGCACTTGTAGGTTGGTTGTTAGGTGTGGGTGTGTGGGATCACTGGGCGCGCGGCTGGTTGGGTATGGAGAACAAACCCGCGCCGACACTCAAGTCGCATGGTGTGTGGCGATATTTTATGTTCTCCACCGATCACAAAGTCATCGGCATTCAGTATCTGGTGACGTTCATGGCACTGTTCTTCACGGCAGGCACACTTGCCGTGCTGGTGCGGATCGAGTTGATGATGCCGGGACAAACACTCTTCACACCCGAAGTGTATAACACGGTGATGAGTCTGCACGGCATTGTGATGG
>CAKKQG010000400.1 GCA_919901875.1 Anaerolineales bacterium | reverse complement strand
CAATCTCCAATCTCTAATCTCCATTCTCAAAAAGCTCCCGTCCATCATCCCTCCCCAACCCGCCAGCCTCCTTCACGGCGATCTGTGGAGCGGCAACATTCACACCGATGAAGACGGCAACCCGGTGTTGATTGACCCCGCCGCGCATTACGGTTGGGCAGAGGCAGAGTTGGCGATGATGAATCTCTTTGGCTCAACACCCGATAAATTTTTCAAAGCCTACGAATCCATGCGCCCGCTCGAATCAGGTTACAAAGAACGGTTTGACTTGTATAATTTGTATCACTTGCTCAACCATGCGAATTTGTTTGGAGGAAGTTATCTCTCGTCAGTGATGAGTGTCATTCACAAGTATTGCTGATTTTCGATTTCTGATTGCTGATTGCTATTCGCCATCTGCCATCTGCCATCAGCCATTTGCTACTATGTCAATTGTTTTTTCAACCGACCCCGACAAAGAAACGCCACAAAAAGAAAAAAGGATTCAATGGCCTCCTTCGGCGAAGAATCAACTCGCCCGCATCTGGCGCGATAGCAAAAGGCGCGCCGGGAAAACCGTCACCGTTGTGGGCAACTTGAATCACGACCCCGCCACGTTGGAGCGGTTGTGCAAAGAGTTGAAGAACAAGTGCGGCGCAGGCGGCACGGTGAAAAATGGTGAGATCGAGATTCAAGGCGACCACCGCGATCGGGTGGCGGCATATTTGCAGTCGTTGGGTTATAAAACGAAAATGGTTGGAGGCTAGATCATGGACTTCGTAAAAATATTTCAATCTATCGAAGATGTAATTTACGAGATCGCAACGTGGATCGTCTTTGTGCCTAAGACGTTGCTGTTTGTGTTACTGCGCCCACAGTGGACTCAACCTTACGTGACGAGTGAATGGGCAAAAGAGGCGAAACAACGATTCAAGGAATTCATGTCGCCCCCGCTATTCTGGGTGATCGTCGCCATCGTTCCAAACATTTTGCTTTACACTCTCTTGCCCGACGCCAAAGATGTTTACTCGTCACTCTCTTTTGCGGATCGTTTTTTTGCGCTCGCCACGTTTTTGGTCGGTGTGCCGGCATTCTTCGCAGCGACGCTCCAACAAATTAAGGAACATGGCGTTGAAAAGGATTCGCTTAAACGATTTTTTTACATTCAATGTCTCGTTTGCGCGCCCGCGCAATTAGGGCTGGTAATGTATGATCGGCTCACGGCACGCGCAGCAAGCGACGCTGCCCCTTATTTTCTGATGCTGATCGGTTTGTGGTTGGTGGGGATGGAAACAGTCATCTTCAAGCAGGAATTAAATACAAGTTGGTGGAAAGCATTGGGTCTTGCCTTGTTATCGGCACTTGCCTGCTTCGCAGTATTAATTATTTTGGTGATCATCCTTGCAGTCGTTCTACTCAAATTGTGACATCTCAAAAACTATTTTGGAGTTAATCGCCTAATGTCAGAGAACAAAACCCTACCCGCATGGCACAGCAAGTCCGTTCAAGATGTAATTGACAAACTACAGACTCATTTGGAGCAAGGTCTGTCGAGTGATGACGCCGCGCAGCGTTTGAAGGAACACGGCTACAACGAACTGCGCGAGAAGCCGCCGACTCCGTTTTGGAAGTTGGTGGTGGAGCAATTGAGCGATTTCGTAGTGATCTTGTTGATCGTCGCCAGTGTCATTTCGTTTTTGCTCGGCGACACGATTGAGGCGGTAGCGATCATCGCCATTGTGATCCTCAACGCCGTTATTGGCGTAATTCAAGATGCCCGCGCCGAACAAGCCTTAGCCGCGCTGAAAAAAATGGCGGCGCCTGACGCGCAGGTGATCCGCGACGGGTCCAGAGTCCGCATCCCATCGCGCGAGTTGGTGCCGGGTGACATCGTTCTGTTAGAGGCAGGCAATTTCATCCCCGCCGATGTGCGTTTGGTGGAGAGCGTGAATCTAAAAATCGAGGAGGCGGCTCTCACCGGCGAGTCGGTGCCAGTTGAGAAACGCGCCGCGCTGACGTTGGCGGATAACGCGCCGATTGGCGATCGCAAGAACACGGCGTTCATGGGCACGGTGGTGAGCTATGGGCGCGGCACCGGCGTAGTTGTTGGCACCGCGCATTTAACGCAACTTGGACTCATCGCCGATATGCTGGCAGCGGTTGAAGAAGAAGCCACGCCTCTGCAGCGCCGTCTCGAAGAACTTGGCAAGACGTTGAGCATCGCCGCGTTGTTCGTCTGTGGTCTGGTATTCGTGGTGGCGATCTTCAAACAAACCGATCTGTCGTTGATCTCCAGCAAAGGCTTCGTCGAATACTTCACTCACTCGACAAAAGAGTTGAGTGAAATTTTTATCATCGCCATCAGCCTGGCGATTGCCGCCGTGCCGGAAGGTTTGCCGGCTGTGGTAACGATCACTTTGGCGTTGGGCATGAGAGAAATGGTGAAGCGCCACGCGCTCATTCGGCGTTTGGCTTCGGTTGAGACGCTAGGTTCGGCCTCGGTGATCTGCTCAGATAAAACCGGCACGTTGACGCAAAATGAAATGACGGCGGTGAAGTTGTGGTGTGACGATCAAGTTTTTGAAATCACCGGCGATGGTTACAAACCGCAAGGAAAATTTTTGCATGAGAACAACCACCTCAACTTCTCCGATCATCCCGCATTGACGACTTTGTTATGGAGCGGCATGTTAGCCAACGATGCGCGGATCGAGAAGTCGGGCGCAGAGAGCGGCGAAGATACGTATCGTATGGTGGGTGATCCCACGGAGGGTGCGCTGGTGGTGGCGGCAGCAAAGGCAAACATCTGGCGCCAAGAAGTAGAAAAAAGTTTCCCGCGTGTGGCAGAGAACCCGTTTGACTCGGAGCGCAAGATCATGAGCACTTTGCACGAAGTGAAAGAAGCGATGTCCGAAGTCAGCCCCTTTAACGATCCGAAAGACTTGCCGAAATATGTGTTGTGCGTCAAAGGCGCGCCGGATGTGATCTTGAACACCTGCGCCTCGTATCAACGCATGGGTGATGAAGCCGCGCCGATCACGGCAGAATTTAAAGAGAAAGTGCTACGCGCCAACGCCGACCTTTCGTCTCAAGCCTTGCGCGTCCTCGCCGTCGGCTACCGCCTCTTTGATTCGCATCCCGAACCGATGACTCCCGAAAGCACCGAAAAAGATTTAGTGTTCGTCGGACTCATTGGCATGATCGATCCGGCTCGACCCGAAGTGAAACCGGCGATTGAAAAAGCGCGGCACGCCGGAATCCGCACCGTGATGATCACCGGCGATTACCCCGACACCGCGCGCGCGATTGCTTACTCGATTGGTTTGCTGCGCCCCGGCGCAAAAGTTTTAGCGGGTGCGGCGCTCGATGAATTAAACGATCAACAAATGGTAGAAGTGGCGCGCGAGACCGATGTGTTTGCCCGCGTGTCGCCGTCGCACAAGATGAAGATCGTGGATGCGATGAAGCAAACGGGCGCGGTTGTGGCGATGACCGGTGACGGTGTGAACGATGCGCCTGCGCTGAAACGATCCGATATCGGTGTGGCGATGGGCATCACTGGCACCGACGTGGCAAAAGAATCCGCCGATATGGTGCTAACCGACGACAACTTCGCCAGCATTGTCGCCGCCGTTGAACAAGGGCGCATCATCTATAACAACATTCGCAAGTTTGTGTTCTTCTTGTTGTCGTCGAATGTGGCGGAGATCATGATCATTTTCATCGCCACTCTGGCGGGTGTGCCGACTCCGTTAACGGCGATCCAATTACTGTGGCTCAACCTTGTTACCGACGGCGCACCGGCGTTGGCATTGGCGGTTGAGAAAGGTGATCCCGATGTGATGGATCGCCCGCCGCGCCCCAAAGATGAACCGGTGATCAATCGCACGATGCAATTGGGCATTGTGATTCAAACATTCGCCCAAACGGGCGGCACGCTGCTAGCGTTAGCCTTAGGTTTATATTGGTCGTTGGTGCAAGCGAATCTTGCGCCCGTCGGCATCAACCCGGTCATGGCGGTGTTACAGTTCAACTGGAGCGCGTTGAGCGCGGAAAAAATCGATTTGCTCGAACGCACCGGGCAGACGATGGCATTCTTGACATTGTCTTTCTCTGAATTGTTCCGCGCTTACACCGTGCGCTCGGAGCGGATGTCGGTCTTTCAAATCGGCGTGTTCTCGAATAAGTATATGCAGTATGCCGTCGGCTCATCCATCATTCTGTTGCTATTGGTCACCAATGTGCCGTTTCTGCAGCCGATCTTCAATACGCACTTCTTGACTCTCGAACAATGGCTGACTGTGTTCGGTCTGGCACTCATCCCGGCGATTGCCGAAGAGATCACAAAAGCGTATTTGCGGACACAGAAGGCGTAAGTTATAGTAGAGCAAGATGCTCCCTTGCCCAACAAAAAACGATTATGCCTACTAAAGAAAAGAAAATCACCTACCCAACCCGCCGCTCACGCAAATTACCCAAATACGAATGGGATGCCGATAAAGTGAAAGCGCTGCGCGAATTTTTAGAACTCTCGCAAACCGAATTCGCCGAAGAGCTCGGCACGTTGCAACAAACAGTGAGCTATTGGGAATGTGGCAATCATTATCCCAAGGGCATGTCAGTCAAAATCCTGAATCTGGTGGCAGAGAAGGCGAAGTTCAAGTATGAGGTTACGCCCAAGAAAACTGATGATTGACATCGTATCGAAATTCATGTAATATGCTTTTGGAGAGTTTCGGCTCTCCAAATTTTTCGGCGGCGTTACATGAATTCATATAACGGAGGCTTTCATGGGAACTTACGGCAACTTCAACTTAGTCATGCGCGAGTGGAAACTGGGCAACATCACCGAAGCTCAAGCGATTGGGCAGATTTTGCAATTGTTAGAAGAACTGGAGAAACGGGTAGCAGAGTTGGAGAGAATCACTAAGCCGCCGAAAATTGAAAAGGAAACAAATGGAAACAAGGGGAAAGAAGGAAAATGATTTTCCTTTAGTTCCTTTACCTCCCTTATTTCCCTTTAGAACGATGGTGTTATGATCAACGCGTGTTACTAAACCCTCGCTACCTCCGAATCGTCTTCTTCTTCGCCCGCGTTGTCATCAACTTCGTAATTTGGGAAATTATCATCCGCCGCATTGGCTTGAGGGCGTTAGCAACTCGCACCGCGCCGAGCCGCTATACAGATGCCGCCAAACGATTCCGCGCGCTGGCGATTCGCATGGGCGGGGTGATGATCAAGGTCGGGCAGTTTCTCTCGGCACGGGTGGATGTGCTGCCGGAATACGTAACACAAGAATTAAGCGGCTTACAAGACGAAGTGCCTGCCGAAAATTTTGATTCGATCCAAGTTGTGATCGAATCGGAATTACAATCCACGCTCAAAGAAAAGTTTGCTCAGTTCGACCAAACGCCGCTCGCCGCCGCTTCACTGGGGCAAGCGCATCGCGCCAAGTTGTTTAGCGGTGAAGAGGTAGTAGTCAAAGTTCAACGCCCCCACATTGAAAAGTTAGTTGAGATCGATCTCGCCGCGTTGCGAACTGTGATCGGTTGGCTTAAACGTTATTCGCCGATTCGCAAACGCGCCGACCTCGAAGCGTTGCTCAAAGAGTTCAGCGCGACACTGCGCGACGAGTTGGATTACGTCAAAGAGGCGAACAACGCCGCGCGCTTTGGCGAGATGTTCAAGGGCAATGCCGGAGTCCGCATCCCAAAGGTTTACCCGGAATTTTCCACGAAAAAGGTCCTCACGCTGGAATCCGTTTACTTCATCAAGATCACTGATTACGAGTCGATCACGCGCGCGGGCGTGGATCGATCCGATGTGGCGGATCGACTCTTTCATACGTATCTCTATCAAATTTTCGGCGAAGGTTTTTTTCACGCCGATCCGCATCCGGGAAATTTATTTGTCGAACCTGCCAATGATGATCACGCTTGGCGATTGGTCTTTGTAGATTTTGGGATGGTGGGGCAAGTGACGCCGAAGATTCGCGCCGGGCTGCGCGAGGCGGCGATTGCGATTGGCACACGCGACTCGGCGCGACTGGTTCATGCGGCAGTGGCGATGGAGACATTATTGCCGAGCGCAGATGTGAATCGAATCATCGAAGCAGAGACGGCGGTGTTTGATCGGTTTTGGGGCAAGACGATGAAGGAACTGCGAGACACGAAGCCCGAAGAGATGCGCGCCTTCATGCGCGAGTTCCGCGATGTGATGTATGAGATGCCATTGCAGGTGCCGGAGAATTTAATTTTCTTGGGGCGCACGGTGGCGATCCTTTCCGGGATGTGCACCGGCTTGAATCCGGATTTTAATTTATTCGTCGGTCTGGCACCGTTTGCCCAAACATTGTTGGCAGAGGAAACGGGCAATGAGGGTTTAGATTTTTGGTTGAATGAGGCGGTTGAGATCGGACGAAAGTTGTTGGCGCTGCCCGCGCGACTTGATGGCGCGTTGAACCGCATCGAGCGTGGCGAGTTCACAGTGATCAGCAAACCATCGGCTGAACAAAAACAACAAACGCAATTGATCGCGTCGGCGTTGAATCGTTTGACGGGCGGGGTGATCGTTGCGGCGTTGATCGTGGCGGGGACAATGTTATTTGTAAATTGAGATTGGAGATTAGGGATTGGCGGTTGGGGAGTGGCGTTGATGGTGTTGGTGTGGATGATGG
>CAKKQG010000399.1:4894-9445 GCA_919901875.1 Anaerolineales bacterium | reverse complement strand
TCGCCCTCTTAGCGATGATCGGCAGTTCAATATAAAACATAGAACCCTCGCCCGCTATGCCACTGCTCTCCGCCCACAAGTGACCGCCGTGCAAGTCCACCAAGTGACGGCTGATGGGTAACCCCAAGCCGGTGCCGCCTGCCTTGCGCGTGGTCGAAGTGTCTACCTGAGTGAACTCTTGGAAAATTTTATCGAGCTGATCAGACGGGATGCCGATGCCGCTATCTTTAACGATCACCTTAATCACCCCTTCGGATCGGTAAGCGCCGATGGCAACGTAACCCGAGTCGGTGAACTTGATCGAGTTGTTGACGACGTTGATCATTACTTGCCGCATACGAATGCGATCCGCTTCAAGCGTGAGGTTCTCATCCATGTCAATCGCTAACCGCAGTTCCAGCGATTTGGCGCTGGCGAACGGGCGGGTGATCTCAGCGACTTCTTCGATCACTTCTTGCAAATTAAATTCTTCAATAGTCAAGGTCATGCGCCCGGCTTCGATCTTCGCCATATCCAGCACGTCGTTGATCAAGTTGAGCAAGTGCTGACCGTTCTTGTGGATGACTTTGAGATCGTTATCCATCGGCTCGGTCAATTCGCCGTCAATGCCTTCGAGCAGCACTTCGGTGAAGCCGATGATGGAGTTGAGCGGCGTGCGTAGTTCGTGACTCATGTTTGCCAAGAACGATGACTTGAGTTGATCCAATTCTTTGAGACGGGCGACGGCGGCGGTTTGCTCGGCGTAGAGGGTAGCGTTCTGCACGGCAACGGCGACGGCGTTTGCCAACGTGGAGAACGTTCGCACGTCGTCGGCGCTGAAGCGACCTATCACTTCCGATTGGGCGTCAAACACACCCACCAACGTATTACCGACGACCATTGGCACGGCGAGTTCGGATTTTGTTTCAGGCAAGACGTCGTTGGGCAGCCACGTTGGGTCTTGCCTGATATCGTTGACCAACACCGCTTCACGGTCACGCGCCGCCCGCGCCACCAGAGATCGTTCTTGGGTGAGATGGATGAGGTGTCTGCCGTGTGTGCTGTCTAGTGGTTCTTCGTCGCGCCAGCCGCAGGCGATGATGCCCAAGTTGTTGGTGACGTTATCAAAGAGGAAGACATGGCAATGATACAAACCGAATCGGCTCTGCGTGAGATGCGCGGCAGAGGCAAGCAATCGATCACGTTCCAAGATGGTCGAGGCGGCTGTGGTCACTTCGGCCACGGCTTCAAGTTCGACGGCGCGTTTGTTCGTTTCGGCGAGTGACACTTGTGTTTGCTCGGTCAGGCGCAGGTTCTCGATGTGCGCGCTCAAACGCTGGGCAATGGCTTCGGTGATCTGGCGCGCTTCGACGATCTCGAGTGGTTCGATGATTGACAACTCGCCGATCACTTCACCGCGCACAGCCAGTGGCATGGAAATGAGATCGGCGGCGTCTGTGACGAGTGTCGCCTCAGTTGATTTTGAAACTTGAGCCAGATCGTAAACAAAGCTTTCCTGATTCAGTTCGCGCGTTTTGTATTCTGCCCAACCTTCGCGCACCAGTCCGCGAGTCAGGTCGTTCAGTTCGGCAACAAGAGTCTCGGCGCGTTCAAGCGAGCGCACATTTTGCAGCGCCGCGCCCAGTTGCTGTGCCAGAGTCGTTTGAATGGCGATGTCTTCGTCGGTGAAGCGATCGGTGACTTCAGATTGAACGTCGAAGATGCCAAAGACGGCCTCCCCGACGATGATCGGCGTGGCGAGTTCGGAGCGGGTATGCGGCAGCAACGGGTTGGGCAAGAAGTCCGGCTCTTGGGTCACATCATTAGAGATCACGCCACGACGGGTGCGGGCGGCGCGGGCGACCAACGAGTGCGGACGGTTGAACGGGATGCTGTGTCCGCGTGCCACCATTTGTTTGCCGACTTCTCCTGCGCCTGCACTCAACACTAAATTTTCTCCGAGGTCGTCGAGGAGATAGATGTGAGCGTGATACAGCTGCAAGCGGTTCTTGGTGAGATCCACAACGTCTTGCAACATCTGTTGCACGTTGGGCGCCACCGAAGCCGCTGTTGAAATTTCAGCGACGGCTTGCAGCTCGACGGCGCGTTTGGCGATGGTGGCTTCCGTTTGTTTGTTAGCAGTAATATCCGTGCGCAGACTGACAATGCCGCCGTCACTGGCGCGCGAATCGCTGATGCGGATCCAACGCTGACCCACTTGTTGTTCGTACGCGCCCTGCGACCCGGCGGCGCGGTGCATGGCGAGGCGGCTGGCAACCCATTCGTCCTCGTTCAGACCGGTGTGAGCGTAATTGCCTTGCCGATACGACTCGCGCAGGATCGCCTCGTAAGGAGTGCCGGGTACCATGAGATGCGCTGATCGAGAATAGAGCTCTTTGTAGCGAGTGTTACACACCATCAGCCGCTCGTCGGCGCCATACATCACGATGCCGGCGTCGAGACTCTCGATGGCATCCAATAAACGGGTGTTAGCGCCTTGAATAGCAAATTGATGTTGTTCCTGATCTCTCCGCAACATTTCTTCAGCGCGTTTCTGGTAGGTGATGTCGCGCAGAATCACGATGTTGCCCACCGATTTGCCGGAGCGATCTTTGATGAGTGAGGCACTTAACTGGACATTCAAAACTTGCCTATTTTTTGTGAGGCGTTTTGTCTCGGCGGCTTTCACCGTTTCGTCGCGCAGAATGCGTTCAATAAAACCGCGCGTTTCCTCGCGGCTTTCTTCCGGCACAAAGTCAATGCGCTTGCCAAGCAGTTCTTCTTTTTGCCAGCCAAATGTTTCCGTGAAAGCCGGGTTGATGTCTACCACATTGCCTTGAACGTCGTAAATGGCGATGGGGTCCGGCGATGAATCGAGGATCAGGCGAGAGCGTTCTTCATTGGCGTCGTCAGCCTCTTCAGCCTGTTTGCCTTCGGCTCTGTCGCCCGCGGCAGAGTCCGTCTGCGGTGGTTCCTTTGCCGTCGCCAGTTGCGCCGCCGCTTTCACCAGCGCCGACTCGGCATCGACAAGGCGCGTCCGCATAGAATCATCCTCGTTATGATTTCCCGACTCCGCTTCGATCACTTCAGTTTCAGACAGTACCGACTCTAACTGGGCGCGGTAACGGTCTTTTGTTTTTTGGAGTTTTTTCTTTTGCGTTTTCGCAACGGGTTTAGCTTTGGACATACTTAAGTAACTCCTCAGTTAATTGCCGGTAGTGCTGGGCGGCGCGGCTGTGCGTGGCGTATTGTGTAATCGGTTGGTGCATCAACTGACTCTCCCGTAGTTTGCTGTCTATGCCGATGATCGTCTTCAACACGGCGTGTGGGAAATGTTTGCGGAGTTGCTTAAGCGAGCTCTCGTGCAAGCCGATACGCCCATCCACCATGGTCGCCAACAAGCGGTGCGTGAGCGCGGGATTCGTTTTGGCGCGCACGGTCTCCACAAGTTTCAGAGTATTCTTGACCGCCTGCATCGAGAAGTACTCGCACTGGGTGGGGATGATCACCATATCCGATGCGGTCAGAGCAGTGATGGCGAGCGATCCTAAGGCCGGCGGGCAATCGAGCAGCACCAGGCTGTAGTGCGCCATGCCGGGTTTTTGCAGTTGATCGCGCAGTACGTATTCGAAATCAGATCGCAAATGTAAACAACGATCTACGGTCAGCATGTCGGCATTTGCCGGGATAATATCCAAGCGGGTGGTCGCCGTCTCACGACTTAGACCGACCAGATTGCCATTCCCCAACAACACATCTGCCGCCGAATGAAACATTGCCAGCGGATTCAGCCCCATGGCGCCGGTGGAGTTGCCTTGTGGATCGAGATCGATCAACATCGTATCCAAACCCTGCTCGGCGAAGCAGGCGGCGAGCGCCAAGGCGGTTGTGGTTTTGGCGACGCCGCCTTTTTGATGACACAAGGCAATAACGTAAGGCGTGGTTCGGGTGAGAGTCTTAATTGCCATGACCTTGCTTGGGCGTGATCTTGACTGCCGTGCGTTTTGCTTTCAGAGCGCGTCCCAGTTCTTCAATGGCTGTTTGGATCGCGCCTTGCACCGACGTGGCGCCCTGAATCTTTTGGGCGATGATATTGATGGTGGACTCGCGTTCAGCCCGTCGTTGAGTCTCTTTAAAGCTGCGCGCGTTTTCAATGGCAATCGCCGCCTGACTGGCAATCGCCGTTAGCACATCGCGTTCAAATTCCGTATACAAGCGCGGCGTGTCCACGCTTTGCACGACGATGGCGCCAACCACTTCCCCGCCATACAAGAGGGGAACACCGAGCCATGATTGAATCTTCTGCCCGCCCCTGAAAGGCATATATTGGATTCCCTTCGATTCCATTTGGGTTTGCACATTCTCGCTCAGCAAGAGCGGCGCGCGATTGCGGATCACGTAATCTGTTTGACCCATCCTCAATGGACGCGAGGGAAGTTCAACCCGCTGTTGCTCGCTATACACCAAGGGGAAGGCGAGAGTGCCGGTCGTAAAGTCGTAAAGCGTAATGAAAAAGTGCGTCGCATCCATCAGGCGCGACGTGAATTGGTGAATCGTTTGATAGATCGCCCC
>CAKKQG010000399.1:0-4794 GCA_919901875.1 Anaerolineales bacterium | reverse complement strand
ATATCCCGCTGAAATATCTTTACTCTTAACATAGTCTTGCCAGCCTTCGCGCGTGAGTCGGCGCGTTGCCAGTTCTGCTTCGGCACGCGATTGCTCGGCTTGAGTCAACAGACGAAGGTTTTCGATCTGACGGGCGACCTGCAGGGCGACCGTGTGCAACAAGTCAGACTCGTCCTTCGTCCATTGCCGTTCTCCATCGGCTTCAACTTGAATCGCGCCGACTTCCTCACCGGTGATGAGGATGGGGACGGAGAAGGCGGGGTGAGGCGAGTCGGCAGCCGCGGTGGTGATCGGGGCAAGCGATTGAGATGACGAATCGTAGCGGTATCCGATTCGTTCACTGCGATCTACAGCATTAAGGAATCGCTCCCAACCCTCTTGGGTCAAATGTCTCGCCCGCGCTTCTGTTTCTTTACGCGCCTCGTCGGCTTGAGCAAATAAGATCACGTTCTCGATAGCGATGGCGATCTGCGTGGCGAGGGTGAGGAACACGGATGCGTTTTCCATATTAAGCGCATTGGCGGCATTGCTTTGCAGGTCGAGCACGCCCAAGACGCGCTCGCCGATCACCAGTGGCACAGACATTTCAGATCGGGTCGCGGGCAGTAATGGGTTGGGTCGGAAGATGTTGTTGGCGAGCGTGTCCGATACGATCACGGTTTGTCGTGAGGCGGCGGCCGAGCCGTTGATTCCGCTGCCAACGGCGAGGCGGTGCGCCCGTTGCAAAAGCTGTTTGCCTACTTCGCCACTGCCGGCGCGCAGCACCAACGTCTTCCCGCTGGCATCCAATAAATAGATTTGGGCATAATAAAGATCGAAGCGGTCACGGATCAGCTCGACCGATTCGGAGAGAAGCGTTTCGAGATCGCGTATGAGTGAAGCACGCTGACCGACTTCGGCCGCGATGGCGATATCGCGCGTGCGCTCGGACACGCGTTGCTCCAAACCGCCCAACGTGTGTTGCAGCTGCGCCGCCATATTGTTAAAGGTGCGGGCTAAGATGTCAATTTCATCTTCGGTGTGTGCGGTTTCGATCTGCTCGCCTGCTATTTGTTGATAAAAGCGATTCGTGCGGCTCACGTCGTGGGCGCGGGTTCGCGCGCGCGAACTAAGATCGCCCGCGCTGATTTTCTCGGCGACGCGGGTGAGGTCAACCAAGGGGGCGGCAAGCGCTTGGCTGGCGAGGGCGATGATGGCTCCGGCGACGATGATGGTGGCTGCCAACAGAAGCAGCCCGTTGCGTTGAGCTTCGTTGAGCGGCGCAAATGCCAGAGCGGACGAGAGGGAGCTGACCAGATACCAACGGGGCACACCTTCGCCTTGAAGTTTGATTGGCGTGAAGGCGAAGAGTTCGTCTCTTGATTCGTAAGTCCCATTGATGCCAGAGGTGACGGTCGCCGCCAACTGCCGGTCATCCTGCAGCAAGCTATTTCCGGTTTTGAGGTCGCGCCCCCAGCGTTTGCTGGCAATAGGGTGATAGAGGTAGTAACCGTCGGCGTCTACCAAGAATGCCGAACTGGTGCCGGAGCCAAGCGGTGAGAGAAACGTCTCGGCCAGGACATTGAGAACGGCGATGCCGTACAGCCTGCCGTTAAGATAGACCGGCGCGGCGTAACGTATAGTAGGCTTGTGCGGAATTTCGATCTGTCCGTCTTCTGTGTTCAAGCTGATACTTGAGATGTAGATCTTGCCTTCCGGTAGGTTAATGCTGTTTTTAAAGTAGTCGTCTTTAGATTCATTTCGTAAATCTTTAAGCGGCATAATCACGATTCCGCTGGAGGTGCTGTTGACGCGCACGGTCTCTTGTCCGGCAAGATCAAGGAAACGAATCTGATCGTATTGAGGATTCTGTTGGGCAAAGTTGGCGAACTCTATTTCTAATTCGCGCCGGGCAAAGGTAAGGTCGCTCTCGCTGCCGCGATTTTCAATGACGCGCGCGTAGTTTTCTACTTCGGAGAGTTTATTCAGAAAGGTGATGTCGTTGCGGACGCCGTCGAGAAACGCTTCTATCCTGACGGATTTGATTTGCGCCTCGGAGATGAGGCGGGCTTCGGTTTGTTGGCGCAGGGCGTTGTTGACAGTGGACAGCAATGCCCCGCCGATAATAAGCGCGGTGATGGAAGTGAGGATGACGGTGATGATGATCAGTTTGTCGCGCAGTGAGAACGAAGAGAACTGGCGGAAGAGGAATAGGAGGTAGAGAGTCACGACTCCGCCGCTCAAAATTAACGGCAGCGCCAGCGGCGTGGCGACGCGGGTGGCTGGCAAGTAGACATCTGCCAAGACATCAAAGATGCCGCCGACGATGCTGACCAGAACGGCGCGTGTGGCGATCTGTGAGGGGAGCGTCAGTGTGGCGATCATAGAGATCAACATCACCCCTAACACACCTAAGGTGAAACCCAGATCGCGTTGGATGAAGTTGATCCCGAAATGACTGATGAGCAAAGAGGCAATGAGCAAAATCATTGCAACGGTGACTCGCCGCCGCAGGCTGAGCCCCAGCGCGAGTGCGGCTAAGAGGCTGACAAAGCCCATGAGCAAGTTGCCGGCCCAAACTTGGGCCAATGGGAAGGTGAGGCTGTATATCAACAACCCGACGTTGGCGATCAACAACATTGTCGAGAAGATGAGCGCGCGTTGGCGGCGGTTATTCTCTAATTGTTGCGCGGCGACCGAAGGGAGTGGCGGAGTTGGCGATGGCTGATTCATAATGGAGTTCTCTGTTAGCTGTTTTCGTGACTGCTCAATCGATTCGTCATTGCGAGCGCACTTTGCGAAGCAATCTCGGTCGTGCTATGAGATTGCTTCGTCGCGAAGAACGCTCCTCGCAATGACGCTGAGGTGTTAGCTGTTCTCAACATTTAATCGCACGGTGGTGCGCGGCGCCATCGTCGCCCGTCCCAGTTCGCGCACGGCAACCCGCATCGCGTCTTCAACCGTTGTGGTGGCGCGAATCTTTTGGGTGATGGCGTTGATCAGGTTTTCGTAATCGGCTTGGCGCTGGGCTTGAGTCAACGCCCGGGTGTTTTGCAAAGCGATAGCCGTCTGGTTGGCGATGGAGAGAAGCAAGTCTACGTCTTCTTGCTTGAGCCCGTTGCGGATGTTGTGTTGAATATCGAGGACGCCCAGCACACGGTCGGCAACGGCAATTGGCACAGCCGCTTCTGCTTTTGTGTCAGGCAGCAGTGGGTTGGGCAGCCATTGTGCTTCTCTGGAAACATCCGGCACCAGTACCGGGATGTTGAATTCGGCGGCGCGCCCGACCAGACCGCGTCCCCGCGCAATTTTGTGACCGCTGTTCAACATCTCCTCGCCTGCCTCGCCTGTGCCGCCAACCAAGACCAAGTTTTCACGCGCCTCGTCGAAGAGATAGATGTGAGCATGATAATAATTGAAGGCAGATTGAACTTGCTGAACAACTTGAGTCACCAGTTCAAATTGATCGAGGATGGTAGACAGGTGGCGGCTGACTTCGGCGCTGGCGGCGAGGGCTTTGGTGCGGTCGGCGACTCGTTCCTCTAAAAATTTTCTTGACTCTTGCACGCGCTCCATCAAGACATTGAACGTTTCGGCCAGCCTGCCAATTTCGTCGTGTCCATGCACCGGGGCAGAAAACTTCCGCCGAGAATCTTGCGCTTCTGTTGCCAGCCGGGTCAATTCGGCTATGGGGCGGACGAGTTCGTTGGCGACAAAAAATGTGAAGAGGATGGCTATGACCAAGCCGACAATGGCGAAAACGATCACAAGGAGTACTGCGCTTTGAACGGGGGCGAGGCTTGTATCTAAATCTTGTCGTGCTATGACCGTCCACGGAAGGCGGAGTTCATCATACGTCCCCGGGCTAAACCTCACCGGCGAGTGGGCGATTAAACTGGGAACCGAACCGAAATTTCCGGTGTGCCATGTTTCTTGCGATAAGTACTTCCGTTCCTCTAAAGGAATTTGGATGTTGCCCGAGGCGGTATCGAGGCGTGTGCCATCGGCATTTACCAAGTTCAGATCAATCGTTCCACTGGCTTGCCCCATCTGGTTCACGATGGTCGTCAAGCGGTAGCGGGCGTGCAATGTGCCAATGACTTCGGAGCTGTCGGGGGCGAATATGGGAACCGCCAGAGTAAGGTAGAAACCTGTTGCCGCATCGTAGTTTACCGGGCCAACATACACCGCGCCCTTGCCATTGTTATAGGCCGCCATGCGCCACGGCTCCAAGATGAAATCAAAGCGGGGTGGCGGGGTGGTGTGAGCGACCGTGCCGCCGTAACGATCTGTGGTGATGAGGTCAAAGTTGTTTGGGTCGGCTTTGGTGAACTGGCGCAGCTCGGCGGCGCTGGTCACGCTTTGTCCGAGAGCCAGTAATGGATCGTCTTGTGCGGCTGTGATCCATCGCGCGTTCAATTTTTGGATTTGCTCGAGAGCAAACGACTCGGAGCCGCCGTAAGAAATGTTAATCCCTTGAACGTTGTTGATGATGGTTTGGTTGCGGGCTAACAGCTGCAATCGAGCTATTTCCGAAGCGATGTGATTTGCCACGTTGTTGGCGGTGCTGTGCGACAGCCCTTGCATGTTTACGCCAAGTTGATTGGTGAGCGAGACTTGCAGCACGGTCAGCAGAGTAATAACCGTGATGACGACTGCCGGAATCAAAAGCGATAATACGCCGCTGATCAACTTGTAGGCCAGCGGCATATTGGCGAAGGCGCGGCGGAGTGGCGTGATTAAAATTTGCATGGGTTGGGCGTCTCCTTAATAGATAGGTAACTACTCAGCCACTCCGTCATTGCGAGCGCACTT
>CAKKQG010000398.1 GCA_919901875.1 Anaerolineales bacterium | reverse complement strand
ACGGAATTGGATGAGGCGACGGGGAAAATGAAATACATCGTCGGCTGCCCCGTGTGTGGACTCAAATATCAACACGCGGTCAAACCGCGCTACAAAGATCCAAAATTCCTTGAGGAATTTAAATCGGAGATCGCGCTTGTGGCGTTTGATCAACTGCTCTATCATCTGGAAGAAAAACATCCGCCAGAGGCGGAAACTCAAACTTCAAAATAACACGCGAAGCGTCCAAATTCGCGCATTGAGGTTTGAGGTTTGAGATTTGAAGTTTTGAGTTTGAAATTTGAGATTGGAGATTAACTATGGCTCTCTGTAACAACTGCAACGTTCCCGAAGAATTATATTACTGGCCCGAGAAGCACGTTTGGGCGCGACCCGAAGCCGATGGCACGGTGACGATTGGTGTGACCGACGCCGCGCAGCATCTCGCGGGCGGAATTGTCACCGCCACGCCGAAGGAAGCAGGCAAGCCGTTGAAGAAAGGCAAAAGCGCTGGCACGGTGGAAAGCGGCAAATGGGTGGGACCCGTGACGGCGCCACTGTCGGGCAGCATCATCGCCGCAAATACCGATCTCAAAACGAAACCGACTCTGCTTAATTCTGATCCCTACGGCGCGGGTTGGTATGTCAAAGTGAAACCCGAAAATTGGGACGCCGACAAAGTTGATCTAGTGACGGGCGCGGCGGCGATTGAAAAATATACGGCGTTCTTGGTTGAGCAAAAAATTGATTGCGCCGGTCGGGCGGGCGAGCTGCAAGCGGCAACGGCGGCGAAACCGTAAGTGGCGGATGGCATATAGCAGATGGCGAATAGTTTGTCGCGTGATACGTGATGCGTGATATGCGATACGCCATACGCCATACGCAATACGCTATACGCCATTAGCCATCTGCCAACATGATCTATTACGGCTGCGACATCCCCGAAGATCTACTGTTCGACTTCGAGCGCGATCTGTGGGTGCGCTTTGAAGATGATGGCACGGCAACATTGGGGATGACCGACACGGCGCAGACACGCGGCGGCAAGCTCGTCCACATCGTTTTTAAAAAAGTGGGCAAGTCTCTTAAGCAAGGTCAGAGCGCGGCGACAATTGAATCGGCAAAATGGGTCGGACCCTTCCCCATGCCGTTTGGCGGCGAAGTGCTGGCAACAAACGAAGAAACATTTCGGCATGATATCTTAATCGCCAATCGTGATCCGTACGGCACGGGCTGGCTGGTGAAAGTGCGCCCGACAAATCTGGATGCAGAGCGCAGTCACTTGATCGGCGGCGCGGATGCAGTTGAAAAATACAAACAGCGAATTGCGGAATTAAATATAAAGTGTTTCAGATGCGTTGATTAAAAAAAAGGAAGCAAGGGAAACGGTGGAAATGAAGGAAAGAGTTTCCCCATTTCCTTTTATTTCCTTTAGTTCCTCATTTTCCTTTTACTACAATGTCCACTAACACAAACTACACTTTCCCCAAAGACCTTTACTATGATCGCGCCACGCACATCTGGGCGCGTTACGACGATGAGACCGTCACGATTGGACTCGATGCGCTCGGTCTCGAATCGTTAGGCGACATGGCATACATCAGTTTGCAAGCAGTAGGTCTGCCCGTGCAGCGCGGCGAATCCATCGGCAGTTTAGAGGCGGCAAAAATGGTGGGCGATGTGATCGCGCCCGTTGGCGGCGTCATCGCGGCGCGCAACGAGGATGTCCTGCGCGATCCGAGTCTGATCAATCGCGATCCTTACGGCGCGGGTTGGATTCTTCAAATTACCCCATCCGCTTGGGATGCCGACTCGCATCAACTGGCGCATGGCACAGACGTGACGGCGTGGGTCGAGTCGGAAATTGAACGCTATCGCTCGCAAGGATGGATTGAGTAATTTCAAAAAAACAAACTTCAAATTTCAAAACGATAATTTTGAAGTTTGAAATTTGAAGTTTGGAGTTTAACTCTTTCACCATGAGATTAATCACTGACGATTCTGTCACCGCCTCTTTCGGCCTCGCCGCCGACGAATGTCTGGCGGCGCGAGTCGGCGTGGGCGAGCGTAGGGACGTTGCATGCAGCGTCCCTACGTTGCGACTCTACACATATCGCTCGCACTGCGCGCTCGTCGGGCGTTTTCAAAATTTAGAGAACGAAGTGCATCGCGCTTATTGCGCCGAACACAATCTCTCTCTCAATCGCCGCCCCACTGGCGGCGGCGCGATCATTATGGGCAACGATCAACTCGGTGTGGCGCTGACCATCCCCGGAAGCGATGACGACTCTTACAGCCGCGCGCGCGAATTGATGACACAATTTTCAAGCGGCGTCGTTCACGGTTTGCAATCGTTAGGCGTTGCCGCGTCCTTTCGTCGCAAAAATGATATTGAAGTCAACGGTCGCAAGATCGTCGGCTTGGGGATTTATCGCGCGCCGAAAGGCGGCTTGCTCTTTCATGCTTCACTGCTCGTCGGAGTAGACATACCGTTTATGCTGCGCGTTTTGAAAACACCTTTCGAAAAAATTTCCGACAAAGAAATTGACACGGTGGCAGATCGAATCACGACGGTGCGGCGCGAGATCGGGCGCGAGATCACGGTGGACGAAGTGCGGGCGCGCGTCGCCGAAGGGTATGCCGCCACATTCGGCGTTTCACTTAACGGTGGCGGCTTCAGCGATGATGAATGTGTGGCGATCACGAAACTTGAGCGTGGGAAATATTTGACGGCTGAATGGGTTGATCAAACAACCGCCGTGCCAGACGCGCAGGGTTCGGCAAAAATTAAAACGCCCAATGGATTGATTGACGTGCGTCTGACGTTGGCCGGCAACACGATCAAAGCCATCATGATCGGCGGAGATTTTTTTGCCGCCGAAGGTGCGGTTGCCGATCTCGAATCGACACTGCGCTGGCACTCCGCCGATCCAAAAGCCGTGGTCGCCACACTCGAATCTGTTTATGCCAAACGCGCGAACGATCTGGCGTCACTCCCCTTCGATCCACTCACGCAAACGATCCAGCAAGCCGTCCGCCGCGCGCGCGTTGCCGAGTCGGCATCACGCGCCGATCCGTATGGCTGCTTCGTCACGCCGGAGGGCGCGCATGTTTGAAAAAGAGATCGTCTTCCACGCGCCCGGACTCAAGCGATTCAAAACAACTGAATACACCACGCAAGAGGTCACACATTTTGCCTCGGTCAGCGTAACCGGCACCGAGTGCGCGCTGGCGTGCGATCACTGCCAGATGCAAGTTTTGCAAGGCATGACCGCCCTGCCAAAATTCGACGGATCACTTTTTGATTTGTGTTGCGATCTCGCCCAACGTGGCACACGCGGCGTGTTGATCTCTGGCGGCTCTGACAAACATGGGCGCGTCCCTCTTCTGCGTCACATCCCCGATCTCATTCGCGCTCGCCGTGA
>CAKKQG010000397.1 GCA_919901875.1 Anaerolineales bacterium | reverse complement strand
GGAGAGAGAGATGAAGAAAATTTTCTTGATGCATTCAACTTTGATCGTGAGCCTGTTACTTGCTTCGTGCGCGATGGCGGCGACTCCAACGGTGACGCCGACTCTGACCCCGATGCCCGCCGCCCACGTCATGCCGCCCATCACCGAAGTGGCGGTTACGCCGTTGCCGACGTTGACGCCTATTGCGGTGATGACTCCCACGCGCGGACCCACGCCGACTCCGTTGCCTGAAGCGCGGATCTTTGTCGCCTGCGAATCCGCTAAAGTTGTAGATGTGTGGCAGGGCTTCCCGGCAAGAAAAGTTGGCGAAGTGAAAGTGGGCGAGTATCCGCACAACATCAGCGCCTCAAACAATGGCAAATATGTGGCGACGGCATTACGCAACGATGGCACGATTGCGGTGATTGACGCGGCGGCGATTAAGGAAATCGCCCGCATCCCCGTCGGCACCACGCCGCACGATCTGGCATGGGCACCCGATGATTCATTACTCTATGTCACGCATGAGTTCCAAACGTATTTCTCGATCATTGATACGAAGACCTGGAAACTTTTGAAACATGTGGATGTGAAGTTTGCCCAGCATGATATTGCAATCTCCTTTGACGGCAGTGAATTGTGGTTCACGATGAATCATTACCGCGGCATTTTAGTTTTGGATCGCGAGACACTCAAAGTAAAGAAGGAACTGACCGGCTTCGCTAATGGCGCGCACGATCTCACTCTGATCCCGGAGCGCGATGAAGTATTCGTCACCTCGTCGGGCTTTATCGAAACATCCTCTGATGCCAACCCGTTCGTGCTGGTGTTCGACACAAAAACGTATAAGCTGAAAGACAGCAAGCCGATGGGCTTTTATCCATTTCACAGCGTCAAAAAATTCCGCGATGGATTTTTTCTTGAACCGAATTTGCCGACCTTCTGGTTGTCGGATCGCGGATTAGGCGGCGTGCTCGAAATTGACATTGCTGAACGCAAAGTGATCACCCAACTCAAAACCGGCAAATCACCTTTTCACATGTCGGCGGGTCCGGGCGGGTTGATCTACGTGGCGAACCACGATGACTCGACGGTGTCCGTCGTGGACACGAAGAAGCGCGTGGTGGTGGAGACGATCAAAGTTGCGAAAGATCCGCATGGGGTTGTTGTTGTTCCCGCGCCATGATGATGAACAAAGGAAAGAAGGGAGATAAAGGAAATAGGGGAAATGATTCCAACTTCGAACTTTCCACTTTGAACTTTGAACTTCCAAAATGACTCATATTTACGCTTTAGTGAATCAAAAAGGCGGCGTGGGCAAAACCACGACCACGATCAATCTCGGCGCGTATCTGGCGCAGCTCGGTCAGCGCGTGTTGCTGGTGGATATGGACGCGCAGGCGAATGCCACCTCGTGTTTGGGAATTGATAAGCGCACGGTGGAGAGCGGCATCTACGAATTGTTGATGGACGACAAGCCCATCGCCGATTGCACGTTGGTCAACACCAAACTTAATATTTCCATCATCCCTTCGTCACCGTCACTCTCCGGCGCAGAGGTGGAATTGGTCAACGAACTCGCCCGCGAAAGCCGACTCAAAACTCGACTCAAGCCCGCGCTTAAACAATTCGATTACATCTTGCTCGATTGCCCGCCCGCTTTAAGTTTGCTGACGCTCAATGCGCTCGTCGCCGCCGAAGCAGTGATCATCCCTGTGCAATGTGAATATCTCGCGCTCGAAGGGTTGGGGCAGTTGGCGCAAACGATCAACCGCGTGCGCAGCGCGATGAACACTCACTTGCACATTCGCGGCTTGCTGATGACGATGTTCGACATACGCGCCACGCTCTCGACGCAAGTCGTGGAAGAAGTCCGCAAACATTTCCCCGGAAAAATTTTTCACACGATCATCCCGCGCAATGTGCGCCTCGCCGAAGCGCCATCACACGGTCTGCCCATCTCGGCTTTCGCGCCCTCCTCGCCGGGCGGGCAGGCGTATTTGGCGCTGGCGGAAGAACTTTTGAAGGGTGATAAGAAGTTGGACGCTTCGCGTGGAGATTAGAGATTTGAGATTTGAGATTTGAAGTTTGAAGTTTGAAGTTTGGAATTTGGGTTTTTGGGATTTGGGATTTTTAGTTAGTTAGATTATGAAATTTATTGGCGCCTTATGCGGTTTCACCGCCGCCGCTATCTGGGGCGGGATGTATGTGGTGAGCAGCTATGTATTTAAAGCAAATGTGTTTCAGCCGTTCACACTTCTTGTTTTACGCTTGATCATCGGCGTTGCCACACTTGCCCCTATCGCCGCATGGCGCGGCGAATTGCGTTACACGGGCGATCAAGTTCGCTCGTTGCTTGGTGTTGGGTTTGTGGGTTACAGCATCTCGCTCGGTTTGCAATTTGTCGGCACCAAACTTTCGGGCGCGGCAAATGGTGCGCTGATCACGTCGGCTTCACCGGCGTTCATTGTCTTGTTCGCCTTTTTGATTCTGCGCGAGCAGCTCACGCGCTTTCGAATCATCGCGTTAATTCTTGCCACCATTGGAGTTGTCATCGTCGTCTTCGATCCGACTCAAGTGCAGTTGGGTGTGTGGGGCAATGTGGCATTACTCGGCGCGGCGTTGACGTGGGGACTCTATTCTGTGCTGGTGAAGTGGGTGGGCGCGAAAGGTTTGTCCACATTGGCGATCACGGTGATGGTGTTGATCGGCGGTTTGCCATTGACGCTCCCTCTTTCAATTTACGAGATCGCCACCACGCCGATTGATTGGGCGAAGATCAATCTTGTGATCATCGGCGGCGTTCTCTATCTTGGGGTGATCTCAACCGCGCTAGCGATGTTTCTGTGGAATAAAAGTTTTGAATTGCTCGATGCCAGCGTTGCGTCGTTGATGTTCTTCGCCCAACCCGTGGTCGGCGTGGCATTAAGTGCGTGGCTGTTGCGCGATCCGCTTGGCGTAAACTTTTTTATCGGCGGCGCGATGATATTATTGGGAGTGTTGTTGGCGAGTAAGAGGTAATTAGTAATTGGTAATTATCTGTTACCAATTACTAACAACTAATTACTAATTACCAGATATGGCTAAACGTGGACTCGGTCGTGGACTCGATGCGCTCATCCCGGTGGAAGG
>CAKKQG010000396.1:3420-7005 GCA_919901875.1 Anaerolineales bacterium | reverse complement strand
TGAGATTGCTTCGTCGCGAAGAACGCTCCTCGCAATGACGCTGACGTGTTTTGCGTAAGTCCGGCACTTATCATCACGTATCACTCATCACGTATCACTTCTCCACTCTCACCCTCACCACGTCCATATAATCCCCCACCTGCCGCCCATCGTCCGCCAAGATTCCGATCTTGCGTTGACCATCACTCGTCACGCCGACTTCAATGAAGTATTGCCCATTCGGTAAATCATTCGGCAAAAGAATGTCTCGCGTTTCAGTTCGCAACTCATTGAGAGTCAGTTGAGGCGTGAAAGGTCCGTTGGCGATCTTCCAAATTTTTCTGTCCAAGCCGACGAGATGGGCGTACCACCAATATTCTTTGTCGGGGTTCGTCACGCGCCAACGCGTGACAAGAGTTAAAGTCTCACCCGGTTTCAACACACGCCGCTCGGCATCGTAGCCGACGAGCGTTACACGATTCGCAAAATTGATCGCCAACGGTTTCGGCGCAAGTTGGATCGTGCCAATCTCCAGCGCGTCATTGTCGTGAGTGATCAACGGACGATTCTCAACCGTGTTCCACATCCCCACGCGCACGGTTAAAGTTTCGGGGGCGTAAGCCGTTTCGGGGATATAGACTCGATACACATCCGCAAAAATGTTGCCGACTCTCCATTGATGACTCGCTGCCGCGCCCAAACCGTGATACGTATCTCGCTGCGCGGCGATGATCCGTTGACGATCCACTAAATGCACAAACGCCGGAAACGGTGACGCCGTCGGCGCGAGCGGTCGCCAGTAGATCGTCACTTCCACTTGATCACCTGCTTGAACTGAATCCTTTGATATGCGATAGCCGATGATCTCTGCCGCGCCCTCAAAATTTGCGGAAACAATTTTTGCATCAGACGGCAACGAAGTGATCGCCGCAGGGTAAGCGTAAGCGGGAGCGAGAAAAAATAAAAGGGAATAGAGAGCAAAGGAAAGGAAGGAAAGAGATGAAATGAGGGAAAAGAGTTTGCGAGGTAGTAATGACGACCAGCCCAACACAAGCAACGCCCCGAGCGCGGGAAAAATTTGAAAGACGAGACGGGCGTTGGCGGTGGCAGGGATGGTGATCATCAACGCGCCCCAACCGGCGAGGGAAAATAAAATCGAGAGATTGGAGATTAGGGATTGGGGATTGAGGAGGCGGCGATAAGAACGAACCAAGCCAATGAGGGAGAGTCCGCACAACAACGTGATCACTTGATAGATCACATCCGGCAAAACGATCTGCCCATAATTAAATCGCGCCCAAAAAGTTGTCCAGGCGTAAGGCAAGCCTGAGATCGCTTCGCCCAGTCGTCGCGTGAAAGCTGCTTCGCCTGTCCACGCCGAGCGATATTCGCTCAAGCCCATCACGTCGCCCGATTGAATGTAGTTGCGGGCGAACCACCAGCCGCTGATGACAGTGATCAGTGAAAGAGTGATCAGTAAACAGTGGAGAATGGAGATTTGAGATTTGAGATTTGAAGTTTGGAGTTTGGAGTTTGTTTTTTGTGCTTTACGCCAGGCGATGAAGTAGGCAATGAAGATGATCGGAAATAGAGTCCACACAGAGGCTATAGAGAGAATCCCAAAGCCCATGGCAATGCCAAGTGTGATGGCGCGAGAACGGCTGACGCCGTTGCGAACAATGGCAACCGAGTCGGCGATGACCCACGATCCAAAAAATGCGGCGATGGTGTTGTTGTTAATCGAAGATGACCCATGCAAGAACATCGGGTTGAAGGCGACGAATGCCATCACGCTTAAGGCGAGTTTGTCATCACCAAAAAGAAGTCGCCCCAAACGATACGCCATGATCACCGTGCCGAGTCCGAAGAGGAGCGAAACAAAACGCGCCAGATAGACAATGAGCGTTGTCCCGCTCATTTGCCAGCGTTCATCGGGCGCGTGTAGATATTGATTCTTGTTGTCGAGTGATGGCTCGTAATAACGAAAGCCCCAAAACGGATTCGGCGGCGGGGTGTAGCTCGCGTCGGCATCACTTTGGATCGGGAAGGTGATCAACGCCGAGAGGATGTAATAGAGAGGCGGGTGATGTGCCTGCATCTCCTTTGACGATTCGATAGAGACCGGCGGCAGAGATTTGTTGAGGGCAATGTAACGCACATAACGAAAATGGCGAATCTCGTCAATGCCTTCAAAGAGAGGGTTGGCGAAGTTGTAGGCGACGGCGAGGAGAATGAACAATGAACAATGAAGAATGAACAATGAGCGAGGAGAGGTTAGAGATTGGAGATTGGAGATTGGAAGTTTGAAACTTGAAGTTTGAAGTTTGTTTTTTGGGGGTTGGAGTTTTTCATCCTTCATAATTCATCCTTCATCCTTTGACATCCCTTGATGCACTTTCATAAACGTTTCCACCCGCTTCGCGTCCACCTCATTCGCCCAATGCCCGTTTACTTTGAAATACGATCCGACGATGAATCCGTCGGCGTGAGGAAAAAAGCTGGGGAGGTTATCGGCGGTGACACCGGAGCCGAGATAGGCGGGGAGTTTGCAATGCTGTTTCACTTCAAGGATGTCGCTTTGCTGAGGCGGCTCGCCCGTGACCGATCCGCTGACGATGACCACATCGCCGCGCATGAACTCCACTGCTTCCGCCGTCGCGCCGATTCCAATATCGGACGTGATGGCGTGCGCGCTGTGTTTCTTCTTCACGTCTGCCCACACTTGCACGCGCTCGGCGCCGATCTGTTTGCGATAGCGCAACAAAGATGCCGCCGAGGATTGAATGAAACCCTCATCGGCGATGTGAGCAAAAACAAAACCTTCAGCGCGGATGAAGTCGAGATTCGCGGCGTGAGCCACTGCCATCGCTTCGATGTTTGCTCCGGCGAGAATCTGAATCCCGCACGGCACGGTGACAACGTCTTTCACAGCGCGAGCGATGATCGCCATTGAAGCGACGATCTCCGCGCCGACACTTCCGCGCAGATAGGGAACGTCGTGCATGTTTTCGAGCGCGACGGCATGAACGCCGCACTCGCTATAAATTTTCGCTTCGCGCAACGCCTTCGCTTCGATCTCGCGCAGGCTTAAACGATTCGCGGGTGTGCCGGGTAATGCTTCAACGTGGATCACGGCGATGACAGGTTTAGATGAAAACATAGCGGGGAAATTATATACGGAATACGCAATACGCATCACGTATTCCGTATTTCGTATTCCGTGTTCTGCTATACTCGCACGCGCATGAATCGAAAACAATTCGTCATTCTTCTTTTCATCATCTTCATCGCCTTCACGTTGCGCGTTCACTTGCTGGGGAATCAAGAGTTGCGCGGCGATGAGGGATTCAGTTGGAACTATATTCAAGACCCGATCCAAGAGATCGTACCGCGTATTTTGCGCGAAGGCGATCCACAGCCGCCGATACATTATTGGCTGTTGTGGCTGTGGGTCAAGTTCACGGGCGATAGTGAGTTCGCCATGCGGGCGTGGTCAACGATGTTGAGCCTAATGCTCGTCCCCCTCACCTATCACTTCGCGCGCAAATTTTGGGACAACGATTCAACTGTTGCGATCATCGCCGCGAGTATCATGGCAATTCATCC
>CAKKQG010000396.1:0-3320 GCA_919901875.1 Anaerolineales bacterium | reverse complement strand
AGACTTCGGAAGTCTGGACTCATCACGTCATTGCGAGCGTTCTTTGCGAAGCAATCTCAGTCGCGCGATGAGATTGCTTCGTCGCATCCTTCGACTGCGCGCGAAAAGCATCGCGCTCCGCTCAGGACGCTCCTCGCAATGACGTTGTATATTATTTGCGGCGTCATCGCCATTTACAGCCACTACTACGCTCTATTCTTCCTCATCGCGCATGGCGGATATGTTTTAGCACACGCACGCAGTTTAAAAAATATCGCGCGCTGGGTCATCGCGGGCGTTGCCATCGGCGCGATCTTTGCGCCGTGGGTTGTCGCCATCTTGCCCGTCTATTCGCGCGGGCAGCTCGCCGACCCCACATCGCTCTCGATCATCAAATATTCGCTCGCCGTGTATGGCGATCTCACGTCGGGTTCGTCGTTCCCCGAATGGCAAAAGATGATCGGCATCGTTGGATTTGCAATTTTGTGTGTGGTCGCTCTCAGCACACGATCCAAAAATTTAATTTATCCACTCGCCGCGCTACTCGTGCCGTTCATCGGAATTTACGCCGTCACGATTCAACGCTCAACCTTCAACTCGTTTTATTACGTCTTCGCCGCGCCTGCCGCTTATCTCATCGCCGCCGTCGCCTTGCAAAAAATTTTTCGCGCGCAGAGGCAGGTCGGCGCGAGCGTGATGGTTCTCGGCATTTTCTTTTTCGGCGTCGGATTACAAAATAATTATTCGTCGCCCGATTACAGCAAGACTCGCGGCATGAGGCAGGTGGCGGCTCGTTTAACGGAGACGGCTCAAGCAGGCGAGGTATATCTCGCCAACTTCCCCGATCCCGTTCAGGGTTATTACATCCGCCATCTCAAACTCGATCATCAGATGCAGCCGACGCGCGCCGATTTCGATCCGTCACAAGTTGACGCCGCATTGCAAAGCTTAGTTAAAGATCGCCGTGTGTGGCATGTGCCAGTGCGTGCGGCGATGTGGGATCAAAATGCATACGTGCAGAGTCAATTGAATCAGATCGCCCTCACCGCCGAAGATAATGCGTTTTACAAAATGCGGCTGACGTTGTATCTGCCGCTCACGGCGGCGACACCTTTGGATGTGAAGTTTGAAAACGGAATCCGCTTGATCGGCTTTTATTATTCGGGACACCGTTTGACTCTTTTGTGGACAACCGTGACGCCGCCAACGGCGAATTACACCGTGTTCGTTCACTACCTTGCCCACGATGATTTCACCACGCTCGGTCACGACACGCAGCCGACTCGCCCGACGACGACGTGGAAGAGCGGCGAGACGATTGTGGATGCGCGCCTGATCCCCGTGCCGCCCGACATGCCTCAGGGTGAGTATCGGCTTGATGTTGGGTTGTATGATGAAAGAGGGAAAAGATTAATGATTAAAGATTCGGGGGAGGATCATTTGTTGCTGCCGATGAGGGTGAAGATACCATGACGGAATACGCAATACGAAATACATGATGCGTATAGCGTATTGCGTATTCCGTTATTTGACTCGGCTATAAAAAGTTTTCCCGCCGTCAAACGAAATAGAATCTTTCGCGCGATCAATAGTGATCGTTCTCTTGCTGTTCTCTGTCCCCAGTTCGCCTTTTTGATCATAAAACTCCAACAGGATCGTATCGCCCGAACTGTTGATGATGCGATAGCTGCCTGATTGTTTCAATGGCGGGTACCCGTCAATAGTGAACGACCCGCGATTGAAGGTGTAGTTGCTGTACCAAGCGAATCCATCCGCCGATCCGCTTTGCGACCATTTGCCTTGAATGAATTGTTCATTCGCGTCGGTGATGATCAGCGAGCAAGCAAGTGAAGAAAAAATGAGAAGCGACAATGCGGCGAGACGTATCTTTTGCACTTTCATGGCGCGCATTATGGCATATTTCCTATTCGCGCAGTAGGCGTCGCAATTCCTATTCATGTATACTTTATTTACTTGTATACAAGTAGGCAGGTATACAAGTTGTTATAAAAGGAGAAACATTTTTCAATGAGTAACTTCCCCGGTAAAGGCAAGGTCGCCGTCATCAAAACACATCCCGCCACCGTGCTGCAAGATTACGCCCGCGTGATGGAACTAGCAGGTTTTCGCCAAGCATTGCCCAAAGACAACACCACCGCCCTCAAGATCAACATCTCGTGGCAAACGTGGTATCCCGCCTGTTCGTCAGCGCCGTGGCAGATCGAAGGTGTGGCGCGCGCGCTGAGAGCGGCAGGCTACACCGACATCGTCGGCGCGCACAACGATACGGTTGTGGTGGACGCGCGTGATGGCGAGTTCAACAACAAACATCGCTTCGTCACCGACATGCTCGGTATTCCATGCATCTATCTTTATCACGAAGATTTTGAATGGTTCGAATACAAACCCAAGCAACCTTTCCTCGTCCTCGACAAAGTTTTTCCCGAAGGCGTGTTCATCCCCAAAGCCCTCGTCGGAAAAAATATCATTCACCTGCCCACTGTAAAAACGCATGTCTTCACCACGATCACCGGCGCGATGAAAAACGCTTTCGGCGGACTCTTGCATCGTCATCGTCATTGGACTCATTCCGTCATTCACGACACGCTGGTTGATCTGTTGATGATCCAGCAAGATATTCATCCCGGAATTTTTGCGGTGATGGATGGAACTTTTGCCGGTGATGGACCGGGCCCGCGCGCGATGCGTTGGCACGAAAAAGACATCTTGCTCGCCTCAGCCGATCAAGTGGCGATTGACGCCGTCTCTGCCAAGTTGCAGGGGTTCGATCCCATGTCCCTTCGATTCATCCGCGCCGCGCACGAGCGGGGACTCGGAGTCGGCGACCCAAAGCAGATCGAGATCGTCGGTTACGACATCAACCAAGAATCGGCGTGGAACTTTAAACAGACCGACACCTTCGCCAGCAAAGGGCAGAAGATGATCTATCACGGACCGCTCAAGCCGCTTGAGAATTTGTTGCTGCGCACGCCGCTCGCGCCGTGGTCGTTCTTCGCCAGCAACTTTTATCACAACGTCTACTGGTATCCGTTTGTGGGTCGCCCGCGCGTGGAAGCCGCGCTGAAAACAAAATGGGGACAACTTTTTAAACAGTATGGCGATGGCAAAGTGGTGATGCCCGGCATGGAGCCGCGCACGGTGGCGGTTGCCGCCAGCGGTCTCGCGCTGTTAGCCACCGCGCTCATCGCCGGTGGATTATTTTTAGCAAGAAAGAACTAACCACGTATCTTCTCAATAACTGGGGTAGGGGCAAGCCTTGCGCTTGCCAACGGGGCGACCCGCTACGCGAGGGTGCGCCCCTACATTTTGAGAAGATACCT